>DASSFG010000682.1:0-4180 GCA_035694685.1 Pirellulales bacterium | reverse complement strand
GCTTTTGGTATTGCCGCACCAACGCGTTGCGGGGCTCTTGCAACACGCGGACGAGCGAATCGGTGTCGAGCGGCTGCAAAGCCGAGGTGACGGGCAGACGGCCGACCAGTTCGGGAATTAGCCCAAACTCGAGCACGTCGTCGCTAGTGACCTGGGGCAATAGGGTGGCGAGATCGTTTTCATTGTGCTGGTTGGCCCCATCCTGACCGAAGCCGATGGTGCGCCGGCCGAGCCGTTTGGCGATGATCTTTTCGATGCCCACGAAGGTGCCGCCGCAGATGAACAAGATGTTGCTCGTGTCCATCTGAATATATTGTTGCTCAGGATGCTTGCGCCCGCCCTGCGGCGGCACGTTGGCCATGGTGCCTTCCAACATCTTGAGCAGCGCTTGCTGCACGCCCTCGCCAGACACGTCGCGCGTGATCGACACGTTCTGGCTCGTCTTGCCAATCTTGTCGATCTCGTCGATGTAGAGCACTCCGCGCTGGGCACTCTCCAAATCGAAATCGGCCGCGTGCAACAACTTGAGCAGCAAGTTTTCGACATCTTCGCCGACGTAGCCTGCCTCGGTGAGCGTGGTGGCGTCGCCAATGGCGAACGGCACGTTGAGCATTCGCGCCAGCGTGCGCGCCAACAAGGTCTTGCCAGAGCCGGTGGGGCCGATCAGCAGGATGTTCGATTTGTCGATCTCGACGTCGGTGCCCTCGCTGCCGAGCATCAGCCGTTTGTAATGAGTATGGACGGCGACCGAGAGGACTTTCTTGGCGGCTTCTTGCCCGATGACGTATTCGTCGAGCTTTACCTTGATTTCGCGCGGAGTGGGAATTTTGTTGAACAGCGGCTTGCTGGTGCCGCGCCGGCGCCGCTCTTGATCGAGAATGGACTGGCAAAGCTCGATGCACTCGCCGCAGATGTACACGTCGCCCGGGCCTTCCACGAGGGGGCCGACGTCGCGATAGCTTTTGCGACAGAACGAACAGAACGCGTTTTTCTTGGTGGTGCTGCCACCGCGACGACCTCCGGTCACATCCCTACTTGAGGGCATGCTAGCTCCTTTTTTTCGCTGGCCACCGTCTCCGCGCCGAATCTAGCGCGGCGGCGAGTGGTGTAAACCCTGGTTGTCGCTCGAGAGGCCAGTTTCGCGCCGCTGTGGTTGTCGCGCCGCTTGGCCGGGGCATCCCTGTCCGCAATCGTGTCGAGCAGTCGGTCCCGTTTGTGTTGACGCCTGCCAAGTGGCCTGGTTGCCGTGTCAATTCGTCCGTCGCCGCGAAACCATGCTCGCATCGTTCCACGGCAGGTTTCATACGCGGTGTGGGCAGAAGATGTTTTCGGCGGTCGGGGCAAAAAACACCCCCGCCATCCGCTGGCATAACAAAATCGTTCTAGCCCGCCCGCTTTGCGAAAGCCGTTTTTTCAGGAGGCTCGGCGCCGAAGACCCTTTCCAGGCGTCAGCCGCCATTACCCCGCTCTTTTAACTTATGCTCGCCTAACGCCTGTTCGGTCGACTCCTGCGCCGCCTCTTCGGCATCGTCTTCGACCTGGTCAACTTCCTCGATGGCGCAACCCTCATCGACGCCAAATTTTAACTCTTGACGGAGGCGCGCCGCCAGGGTCGCTTTTATAGTTCGGTATTCTTCGTCGGTTAGCTCACCCTGGGAGTACGATTCCCGGAAACTCGACATCAAGTCGCTCGCGCCAGGCCCATTTTCCGAAAAGCTCTCGCGCACCTTCGCCACCACGTAATATCCGATGGCCAACAGCATCACCAAGCCGGTGGCATAGACGATCAGTTGGGCGTTCGGGCTTGCGAGAAAATTAGGCATGAGTCGCGCCGCTTCGCGAGCCGCCGGCCGAACGGTCCGCCGCTGTACCAATGCTCCATTATGTACCGGCCCGGCCAAACAGTCCAGCAGCAGATTCTGCCTAGATTGACGCATTCCTCGCACGCATAGGAGCTGCGGATTCAACCTTCCACAAGATGTCGGCGAATTACCGGCAAAGCTTACGCGTGCCGCTCGCCGGCCGCCACGAGCGGGAGGCGTCGGCCTCCCGGAGGGACCGAGCCGAGTTGGGGAGGCTATTTCATCCGCGATCCCGCAACGCCAGCCGCCCCGACTCGCAGCCATGCCGGGACGGAGCGGCGACCGCTGGACGGAGGAGTCCCTCGGATCCAACTCCTGATTTCGCTCGCCAAATTTTTTGGTAAATGCGTGTTTTTGTTCATCGACATGGTTATGCTCACAGAAGCATGACCGATGTTTCGAGGATTTCTGTCCGACCATCGATCACGGCGATTCGCAGGCGAGCGAGCGGTTGCTGCCGCTCGTTTACGCCGACTAGAAATTCGCGGCGCAGGAAGCTGCCGCGTAGACCGTTCAAGAAACCGAGGATCCGCGACATGCTCGTTCACACCCAAAAGGGGCGTTTTGGCTTCGGCCTGTTCTCTTTGACCACTGGCTGGCTCGCGGCGCTCTGGCTGGGCGCTGCCGCCACCGGCGACGATTGGCCGCAATTTGGCCGAGACGGCACGCGCAACGCCGTCAGTCCCGAAAAGGGGCCGCCCACAGCTTGGGACAACGGCCAGCACGATGAGAAGACCGGCGAACCGATCGCGGGTACGACCAAAAACGTCAAGTGGCGGGCCCGGCTGGGCACACAGACCGTAGGCGACCCGGTCGTGGTCGATGGCCTGATCTGGGTTGGCACGAATAACCCTTCGCTGGTGCCCTACGACGCATCTATAGACGCCAGTGTCTTGGCGTGTTTCCGCGAAAGCGACGGCAAGCTTCTCTACCGATACGTTTCTCCGCGGCTGGCCGGCCGGTACAACAACGACTGGCCGTATTCAAGCATGGCTTGCTCGCCGCTGATCCAGGGCGACCGGATTTGGTTCGTCACCAATCGGGCGGAAGTCGTGTGCCTCGACATCGGCCCACTGAAACAGAATGTCGGCGATCCGCGGATGCTCTGGAAAGTCGATCTGATCGAGAAGTACGGAGTTTATCCGTCCGGGTCGAGAATGACCTTGATGCGCCTCTGCTCGATCGCCGGCTACCGCGACCTGATCTACGTTGTCACCGGCAACAATCTGGACGTCGAGAAGCAGCAAATTGTTAATCCCGACGCTCCAAGCCTGCTCTGCCTTCGCAAAGAAACCGGAGAGGAAGTGTGGCAAGACAAGTCGCCGGGCGAGAACATTCTCTACGGCCAATCGTCGAGCCCGACGGTGGTCGAAGTCGGCACACGCGCGCAGTGCATCGTCGGCCAGGGAGATGGCTGGGTGCGCTCGTTCGACGCATTGACGGGTGAATTGATTTGGCGGTTCGACATGAACCGCAAGGAATCGAAATGGTTCATCGGCGGGGGCTCGACGCGGAACAGCGTCGTCGCCAGCCCGGTCTTTGCGGAAGGCCGCGTTTACATCGCGGGCGGCAACTACGTCGAGCTTGGAGAAGGCAGCGGCCGACTGGTATGCCTCGACCCGACTCGCCAGGGAGACATCAGCAGCGAGTTGGCCGTCGATGCCGAAGACAAAATCGTCCCGCACCGTCGCATCCAGGCGGTCGATGCCGCGCGGGGCGAAAAAGCTGTGCCAAATCCGAATTCCGCCCTGATCTGGGAGTTTGAAAAGGCGCCGGAGGCCCGCGATCCCTTCGAGGATTGCATGCACCGCACGGTCGCCAACGTGGCCGTTCACAATGGCTTGGTGGTTGCCTGCGACTGGTCGGGGCTCGTTCACTGCTTCGACGCAGCAACGGGCAAGCGTCACTGGGCGTATGACATCATGGCATCGGTTTACGCCTCACCGCTGATTATCGCAGACAAATTCTACATTGCCGATGAATCTGGCTGGGTTTCGATCTTTGGACTATCTTCCGACCCGAATCTTGCCCTGCGCAGGCTGAACGGCATCGCCGAGCCGCTGCACCAGATTGAGATGGAAGACGCCGTGTACTGTTCGCCCATATTTGCCAATGGAGTCTTGTATCTGGCGAGCAAGCACGAACTTTGCGCAGTCGTTGCCGATCGTCACCAACCGCCAGCGAGCCAGGCGGCCGGCTATTGGCCGCAATGGCGCGGGCCGAATCGCGACAATGTGTCCGTCGACACGGGCCTGATGGGCGAGTGGCCCGCGGAAGGCCCACCGCGTAGTTGGACGGCAGTTGGATTGGGCGAGGGG
>DASSFG010000681.1:0-17753 GCA_035694685.1 Pirellulales bacterium | reverse complement strand
CCCGGCGACGTAAACGCCTTCTTTGGCTTGATGTTAGACAACGTCGCCAATCTCTTGCTGTCAGTCGGCCTGCTTTCCACGACTTACAATTTTCCTGCAAACTTTGCCCTGCGTTACATGCTGCCGGGCACCGCCATCGGTGTGCTCGTGGGCGATCTGATTTTCACGTGGATGGCCATCCGGCTGGCGCGGTTGACCGGACATAAAAGTATGACGGCCATGCCGTTAGGCATCGACACGCCGAGCACGCTCGGCATCGTGTTCTTCGTCTTGGGGCCGGCCTTCGTCGCGGCCCGCCAAGCGGGGCTCGACGAGCTTGCTGCCGCTCGAAACGCTTGGCACATCGGCGTTTGCGTGCTCGTGGCGAGCGGGCTATTCAAGCTGGCCGCCGCCCCAGTGGCCGATTCGATTCGCCGTGCGGTGCCGCGCGCCGGGCTGCTCGGCTCGCTGGCCGCGATTGCCTTGGTGCTGATTAGCTTTCTGCCGTTTCTCGAAGTCATGCAGCACCCGGTCGCCGGGTTCGTCTCACTCGGAATCATTTTGATGACTTTGGTCGCACGCCTGGAACTTCCCGCCCATCTCCCTGGGGCGCTGGTGGCTTTGCTAGTCGGCGGAGGCGTCTTCTATGCACTGCGTGCGACCGGTTTCACTTCTGCCGACCCCCTTATTGTCGACCCCGGCGCTGCACTCTTCCCCACTGAGTGGCTCACGGCGTTTCGTTGTGATTGGCTTTCGGCCTGGCGTCAATCTCTCGCCTATCTTCCCGTTGCGCTGCCCTTCGCCCTAGCGACGATCGTCGGCGGCATCGACTGCACCGAAAGCGCGGCTGCGGCGGGCGACGAGTTTGGCACAGGCGGCGTTGTGGCGGTCGAAGCTGTCGCCACCCTGGCGGCCGCCTTTTGCGGCGGCGTCATTCAGACCACGCCCTACATCGGGCATCCCGCCTACAAGGCAATGGGCGCCCGCTCCGGCTACACTTTGGCGACGGCGTTGTTCGTGGGCAGCGCGGGCCTTCTGGGGTATTTTGGCTATCTGTACATGGTCATACCCAAAGCGGTGATCTTTCCGATCTTGATCTTCGTTGGCTTAGAGATTTCGTCGCAAAGCTTTCACGCGACGCCCGTGCGGCACTACCCGGCGCTGGCGCTGGCTTGCCTGCCGGCGCTGGCCTCGTTGGTGATGATTTTTGCCGAGCAAGTTTTGGGGGCAACGCAGCAGTCGATCGCGACGTTGGCCGACCAGCCGGCTAGTGCTGCCTTGGCCGAGACGTTGCAAACGCTGCGCGTGCTTGCCAGCGGCTTTGTCGTTACGGGCCTGTTATGGGCATCGACCCTGGCGATGTTGATCGACCGTCGCTTTTGGTCTGCGGCGGCGTTTCTTATTACTGCCGCCGCGTGCAGTTTGTTCGGCATCATTCACTCGCCGCTCGCCGGCAGCCCGTTGATGCTCCCCTGGAGCCTGCCGATCAACAGCCTACCGTTCGCGGCGGCCGCCCGCACACCGTTGGTTATGGCGGCAGCCTATTCCTCGATGGCCCTGACAGTGGTAGCGTGCGGCTATTGGTTAAGAACGGACAAAAACCACTACCCGGAGAGAAAATGAGAACAGCCGTCATCGCCATTACCAAACACGGGGCGGCACTAGCTCGCAAGCTGGAGGGCGACCGTTTTATCGCGGCCAAGTTCCGCAACGAAGAGCCGGCCCATTATTTTGAAAAGCCGATCAAGGAGCTGACGGCCGAAATCTGGCCGCAGTACGAGGCGCTGGTGTACGTCGTCTCGCTGGGGGCGGTGGTGCGCACGATCGCGCCCTTTCTTAAGGACAAGCACGTCGATCCGGCGGTGATCGTCGTCGACGATAAAGCCAACTTCGCCATCAGCGTGCTCTCGGGACACGTCGGCGGCGCCAACGAGCTGACCGAACGCATCGCAGCGCAGCTCGGCGCCCAGGCCGTGGTGACGACCGCCAGCGACGTTGGCAAAACCATTCCCGTCGATATTCTGGGCCGCGAACTGGGCTGGACCACCGACCTGGAACAGAACGTCACCAAGGTCAGCGCCGCGGTGGTGAACGAAGAACCGATCGCCTTCGTGCAAGAAACGGGCGAAAAGAACTGGTGGCGGCGCGACACGCCACTGCCCAAAAACATCCAGCTCGTTTCGCTCGAACAAGCCCGCGGGTACAAGACCGTGCTCATCGTGACCGATCGGCTCATCGAAGACGAATTTCAAGCGAAGTCCGTCGTTTATCGCCCCAAGTCGTTAGTGCTGGGCATGGGCTGCGATCGGGGAGTCGCCGTCGAACAGGTCGAAGAATTCGTGTTTTCGACGCTTGAGCAACACCGCCTGTCGTTCAAATCGGTGCGCAACCTGGCCACCGTCGACCTCAAGCAAGACGAGCCGGCGCTGGTCGAGTTTTGTGCCAGGCACAAGCTCGAACTGGTTTGCTATCCCAGCGAGCAGCTTAAGAAGGTTGCCGCCCCCAATCCCTCGGCAACCGTCGAGAAATACGTCGGCACGCCTGGCGTCTGCGAACCCGCAGCGCTCGTCAGTTCGGCGGGCGAGCTCATCGTACACAAGCAGAAAGCGCCGATGCTGACGCTGGCCGTGGCACGGATTGCTTTCTGAAGGCGGGCGAGTGGCCGCGGGTTGGAAATGGGCGACGCGCCGTAATGGCTATGGCGCAGGCCAGCCGTCGCTCATTCCCAACCAGCAACCACTCGCGACCGTAGGGCGGGCCTCGCCCACCAGCTATTCAGGGCCGGCGATGCCCACGCTGTACGGGCCTCGTTCACCAACCGCCGAAGGAGTCCATACCCAGCCGCATTTTCAGCTCTTCGAACTGCTGGTAGTACTGATCGCTCGAAGAGTGAACGTGTTCGGCCTCGGTGATGAACTTCATCTGGTCGTCGCAGGCCACGCCCTGCCTTGAGAAAATCTCTTCAAATTCTCCCAGGTTCTCGCCGTAAACGATCAGCAGCTTGTGCTCGTCGAACTGCACCTCTTGCGGAATACCCGGGTTGAGCACCGCGATGCCCGTGCAGCCGTCGTTCAATAACAGATCTTCGTACTCATAGAGCACGCTCTTGAGTACGGGCAGGTCGATGTGCTCGCGATAGAGGTCGACGTGGCCCCGGTTCTGCCGGTTGTGGCTAGTTTCCAGCACGACGTCGACTTCAAATCCCAGCGGATCGAGCAATTCCAGGAATACCTCGAACAGTCGTTGGCTCGAGGCGGCGCCCATCAGCACCGGCACGCTGCTGCGCGATTGTTCGTCGTGGTAAACGTCGTGCCGATAGCCCTGGCACGGCACGACCTGTAAATCATACGAGGGGCGAACGGCGTCAGTCAGCATAAAATTGCCATAGCGGGACACGCCCAGGTGTGCTTCGAGCTCGTCTTCACTCAGCCGCTCGAAGCTGCTGGCGCCGCCGGTAGGCGCGACGCCGTCGCGAAACACGTTGCGAAAAAACTTCTTCAGAAAGCCCATGTAAGCCCAATGCCTCTTCGTGGTCTTGACAACCTCGGCGGCGTTTTGCTTCCTGCGCCACGGCCACGACTTTACGTTACGTCACAAAATGCTGGCCGCCCATTACCGGCAACGGCCTGCTGCGGGCGAGCGGCCAAAGCACGCACCTCGCCCGCAAGGACGGAACGTTCGGCTTCTTCGCTTTGCACGGAGCGTCTGGCGTATTTGCGCCGCGCGGCACCGTCGGGGTAGCGATTCAGCCACAGAACTAGTCTAGCACTCGGCGGCCGCCGGCGCGGCGGCGCGGGTCGCAAGTGGGTGAGAATTCGTTCCGAGGGCCGCGGAACTGTGTCGGTGGCGCAAAGTTGCACTCCGCGCCAGTTTGCCTGAGCGTCGCCAGGCGGTGAAACGTCATCCGTTGACAAAAAAACGGGGCGTTTGGCGGCGCTTCGCTGCACCTGTCGAGCGGCGTTCCCGTCCCCATTGATCGCTACGTGCCGGACGACAGGAGTGTTCATCCCTTTGGAGTGCGGCGATTTATCGCCGCTTTGACTTGCGGCGGAGCCGCTTTCTTTACCAGCCGTACAATCCTGTAGCCATGTTCGGCCGGCCGTTACCTCCTAAACCGGAAACGCCGGTCGTCGTACCAGAACTGGTGTTGAGCGCGCTTGGGACGCCTGCCGGAGCCGTGAAGGAGCCACTCGGCGACCCTCCCAGCGATCCTTGCGTGCCGCTGATAGACCACCCACCCCTTCCGCCACCGCCACCGCCGCCGCTGCCGGATTTCCATCGCTTAGGGCCCAAGGCACCTTCCTTATATTCCAGCCGCAACAATGCCGGATCGACTGGCCGGCGCACGTAAGCACCTCGACGACGGAATGGCCGCCATTGGCTGCCATCGAAATACGACCAGCGGTTGTCTGGGGTCCAGTACCACCAAACGCCGTCAAAAAACCGGTATCGCCACCGATTCTCCGGCGCGCCGCGAGGAGCATCATCGGCCCGTTGCGACTGCTCCGCAAGCGGCGGCGTGCCCAAAGGCGCCGCGGGGGAGTGCTCCTGGGCCCTGATGCTCTGGAGGGACGCACACGTAAGAACAAAGGCCATTTCGAGCAGTGTAATTCGCATTGGGGTTCACCGCGTATAGGTGCCAACGATGCCCCTGGCGCGGCCGTTGGCCGCAACCAATATCCAGCCGTTTAGCCGGCCGCTAATGCAAAATGCAAAACGAAAAATGCAAAACGAAAAATGACGCAAGCGGACGCGCCATCGTACGGCCGCCGCCATCGTGCCATTTTGCATTTTCGTTTTGCATTTTGCATTTTGACCTGTCCCACCCTGCACGCACATGCCGTGCCGGTTGAGATCGCTGGGCCGCATGCCTTATCATATGGTGTCAATTGGAAAACGGCCCCGACAACGGCTCCCCACGTACTGACAGGCTTTATGCGCTCCGCATTGCGAAAAAGGGAATTTCCGCCGCTGGATCGCCGCCGCTGGCTGCAGGTGGCGGGCGTAGGATGGTTGGGCTCCGCTCTTGGCGGGCTCAACCAGGCCCTGGGCGAGAGCTCGGGCCAAGCGGCACACGACAAGGTTCGTCGGCCCATCCAATCGTGCATCGTGCTGTTTCACTACGGTGGCCCCAGCCAGTTTGAAACTTATGATCCCAAGCCGGACGCTCCCCAAGGCATCCGGGGAGAATACGGCACGATCTCAACCGCCGTGCCCGGCGTGAACATCGGCGAATATTTGCCGCGCGTGGCCACGATCATGGGCCGTTTGACCGTGGTGCGATCGATGCACCACCCCATGCGCAATCATAACGCGGCGGCGGCCGAAGTGTTTACGGGCCGCACGCCTGCCGGCGGCGATCTGGAATTGTTGGCTGACGAAGCCCGCTCGTTTCCCACGCTCGGCTCCTCGGTGAGCTTCGGTCTGGGTGAGCGAGCTCACGTGCTCCCCTACGTCGCGCTGCCCTATACGATCTTCAACGTGGTCCAGCTTCCCGGCCAGACCCCCGGCTTTTTAGGCGGCGCCTACGACCGCTTTCAAGTGACGGGCGATCCCAACAGTGCGAATTTTCGCATCGCAGCGCTCGAACCGCCTGTCGGCAGGCCGGCGCTCGACGTCGATGGAAGACGGCAGCTTTTGCAGGAAATCGATCAGTTGCCTGCGGCGGGCGGTACCGCGAAAATGCGGACCTATCAGCAGCGGGCACTGGAGTTGATTTCGTCGGACGCCGTGCGGCGCAGCTTCGACCTGGCCAAGGAAGACGTTCGTCTTCGCGACCGGTATGGCCGGCACCGGCTGGGTCAGAGCTTGCTCTTGGCCAGGCGGCTCGTGGAGGGCGGCGTCAATTTCGTGACCGTGTTCGACGGACGAACGAACGGACAAGACGCCAACTGGGACAGCCACTTGAATCTCTTCCCGCGTCACAAGCAACTGATTCCACCGGCCGACGAAGGCTTTTCGGCGTTGATCGAAGACCTGGCGGATCGGGGCCTGCTCGAATCGACGCTGGTGGTCGTAATGGCCGAGTTTGGCCGTACGCCCAAGATCAACGGCAACGCCGGCCGCGATCACTGGCCCGACTGCTATTCCATCGTGCTGGCCGGCGGTGGTCTGCGGGGAGGAGTGGTTTACGGGGCCAGCGACAAAATCGGCGCCTATCCCGACCGCGACCCCGTCACGCCCGCCGACCTGGCGGCCACCATCTTCTGGCGTTTCGGCATCGACCCCGCCTTGGAAATGCGCGATCCGACGAATCGCCCCTTCCGTCTTTCCGACGGCCAGCCGTTGACCTCGCTCTTCGGGTAATTTTCGCGTTGACCGCGATTTCCGACTGCGAAGAGGTGATTGTTTTACGGTCCCGGGGGGTGCAGCCCTCGCGAATCGTCCCCTGCGGGGCGGCGCTCCGCCGTTGAAGTGCGGCGATTTATCGCCACTTTTGTCGGTCGCGGAACGACCTTTCTTCCGTCCTGCCGGTTTCTTGGTTGCCGGGCGACGCATGAAAAGAAAGCGGCTCCGCCGCAAGCCAAAGCGGCGATAAATCGCCGCACTCCAAATCGTTGTAGCACTTCGCTACGGCGGACGATCGGCGCGGCGCTAACAGTTACGACGTGCGTGGAACAACCGTGCTATGGAATTGGACTCTTCGGGGGCTGCGATGGCCGTCCGCAGTTTACCTATCTTACCAGAAAGCGGGATCGTCCGAGCCGGTTGTGGCGAGCGATTTGCATCTCGGCCGAAAACGGTCGCTCCCCGGATGGTTCGAAGGCGTCTTACCCCCCCGCTAATTCGTGTCCTGAAAAAAACGTCAGTTTGGTCAGTCTGGGCGCTTGGCGAAAAGATTAACGGCTGTATAATCCGTGCTTTCACGCTTGGACCGCGCCGGACCATAGTTTTAATGGAAGGACTGGAGGGCGTCTGAAAAGACGGGTCGCGTCGTTCCGTTGGATGGCCGAATGCGGCGATCTTTGACGGTTCACCAATGGATTTAACCAGGAGTAATGGGAGTAAATTGTCATGAAGAAATCGAATCGGAAACTTCGGATTCAGCCTTTGGAATCGCGGTTGGCGCTAGACAGCTCGGGGTTGTCGGCGGCGGCACAAAGTGTTTTTCAGTTCGCGTCGCAAGAATATCAGCAGTTGACCCAAATTCTCACGTCGGCCGTGCAGACAACCGGCCAGGAAGCCTCCGCGCTGATTAATTCGATCCATACCGATGTGGCCCAGCTATCGCAGAACATCGCCAACGACATCCAGACAGGCAATCAAACCCTGTTGTCGCAAAACATGCTGAGCGTGCAAAAGCTGGAAAGCGACGCAGCGGCTGTCACCCAGATCGCCACCACTGCGACCTCGAAGATTTTCACGGACGCCACCAATTTCGTGAATAAAGTGGTCAGTGACGCCTCGTCAACCGTGACTACCATTCTCGCCGACCTGCCTCAGCTCACGCTGGCGAACGCCCAGGGCAACACGAGCCTGGCGACCAATCTGAACTCGGCGATTAATGCGGCGGTGCAGGGGGTCCAACAGATTGTCCAAACCGACCTCGGTCAACTGGAATCGGCGCTGCAAAGCGACGTTTCACAGACCCTTGCCAGTCTCACCTCGGAGCTGCAGCAAATCCTCACCGATGCCGGGCTTGGCGGCACGACGACGACGACGCTGCCACCTGTCAATACACAGGTCAGCATCGGCTCGATCAATCCGACGTCGGCCGACCAATTCCTATCGGCGGCCTACCAGGACATTTTAGGGCGATTGCCCGATGCCGGCGGGCTGACCTATTTTACCCAGCTTCTGAACAACGGGGTTTCGCAATCGACCATAGCCAACATTCTGGCTAATTCCAACGAGGCGTTAGGCAATGTCGTAACCGCCGCGTACCAAAAGTATCTTGGTCGCCTGCCCGACGCGTCCGGCTTGCAGTACTGGATTTCTCAATTGCAGTCGGGGATGACCCAAGCTCAGTTGAACGCTGGTTTCCTCGGATCGAACGAGTTTCTTCAGTCTGTGGGCGGCACGTTGCCCAACTGGGTGAATGCACTCTATGCTGATTTGCTGGGGCGCGGTTCCGACAGCACCGGCCTGGCCTTTTGGGTCCAGCAATTAACCAGCGGTGTCTCGCGCACCCAGGTCGCGGCGGAGATCGCCTCGAGCGTCGAGGCCGAAGCACAGATGATCATTACCGATTTCGAAACTCTTCTGGGTCGTACTCCGTCCACCCAGGAACTCTCGACGTTGCTGAATCAAGTCGCATCAGGCTTGACCAGCCAGGAAGTGGTGGCCGCTATCGTCGGTTCTAGCGAGTTCGCCAGCCACCTCTAACGTCGATTTCACTCGCCAGCCGCCTGGGCAGGCAAGACCCTTGCCTGCCCAGGTGCGCCGCATGACCAACGCGATTTATTTATTCGCTACGGCCGGTAAAGCCGATACAGATGGTAGCCGGGACGCTTACCGACCGCGCGCCGGTCGGTCCACGGGGAAACCGTCATGCGAACTGCCAGGTTGCGGCTGCTTTTCTTCGCCTCGCTCGTGCTGACGGGCTGCCACGCCCATCGCACCGTGCCCCGCGGCAAGTTTTTTCTGCCCGAAGATTCCTTCCTGACGGTGAAGCGGATCGAAAAGCTGGTGAAGCCCGGCATGCCCATCGAGCAGGCCCGCGAGATCATGGAGATTCATGGATTTGTCTGCACCTACGAGGAAGCCATTGGCATCCCGCATTTGCAGTGCGACCAGATCCAGCGTAGCAGATTATGGCCTTTCCACGGCGTATGGATGGCCACTATCTATTATGAACACGGGCTGGTGAAAAGCGTGCAGGCCCGCTTCGACGAAAACCCAGTCGAGCTGGGCGTTTGCATCCCCAAGCATACCGCGATTGAGGCGATTGCGACGGGCAACGCCAAGGATGCGCACGATCGTATGCACGAGGAGCAGGCCGGCGTTGCACCGCCTGCGAGCGAAGGCGTCGTGTTCGGGCCCGACATGCCGGTCCAAGCGGTGCCACTCGAAGAAGTGCCGGCGCCGGCCGCGACCGGAGCGGAAATCGGCCCGGCCGGCGAACCGGCCGAGATGCCATAGCCTTTAAGCGACTCGACGCCGACGGCCTCGGCAACGTCAAATTGCTCCGCAACGTGACGGTTGTGAGCATTCTGCGGCACTTGACGATTTGACTTCCAGGTCGGGGCAACGTAGGAAACGCTGGACCCTTGGCATGGGGAATGAGGGCGGTGGACCACTTTCCGTGGCTGGTGATCATTGGCGGTTTGGTGCTGCTCGTCGATCTGGCGGTCGGCGTGGCCATTGGCTGGTGGATCCACGAAGCAAATCACGACCGACAGCAGGCGGTCAACGCGCGGCAGGCCATCGACGCCCTGCGGCATCTGCACGACCTCACCTGTGACGTGGCCGGCCGCGTCAGCCGGCACGTGACGAAGGTCGACGCCATCAGTCAGGAGCTGATCGCCCTGCGGGCCAATTGCAACGGTCCCAAAGACCATGCGGTGGTCGACGCCGTCTCGCGCATCGTGCAGGTGAATGATGAGCTCACCCAGCAACTGTCGGAAGCCAAGCTCGAGATTTGTCGCCAGGCGGAAACGATCGAGGTCCAAGCCGCCGCGGCCATGGCCGACCTTGTGACCGGCCTGCCCAACCGCCGCGGGTTCGACGACGAGCTACGGCGTCGGCTGGCTCAATGGCAGCAGCAAGACCTGCCCATCTCGGTGCTGATGATCGACGTCGATAACCTGCACGAACTGGAAAAAGAGCACGGTCAGCAAGCGGCCGACGCGGTGCTGCGCGGCGTGGCCGACGTGCTCACCGAAACCATGCGCACGATGGACCTGATTGCCCGCTACGACGGCGATCAATTTGCCGTGGCCCTGCCGGGCACGCGGCTCTCCGAGGCCCAGGCCACGGCCGAGCGGTTGCGCGGCGCGGTGGCGGCCCGTGGATTCCACGTCGCCGAGACGCCGGTCAACATCACGATCAGTCAGGGCGTGGCCGAGGCCCAGGCGGGCGACAACATGGGTTCGTTGCTGGAACGGACCAACCTGGCGCTCGCGGCATCGCACGACGCCGGCGGCAATTGTGCCTATTTGCACGACGGCGGCCGCTGCACCGCCATCGTCAAGGAGGCCGACGACGAAACGCATCGGATCGTGGAAGAAGACCTGCGTGCGCTGGCCCGCCAAATTCAGACCATGCCGGTCGATGCTCATACCGATCCGCTCACCGGCTTGCACAATCGCCGCAGTTTCTTCGAGGGTCTGCGGCACCGCATTGCCGAGCACAATCTGGCCAATCTGCCGTTGTCGCTGATCGTAGTCGACCTGGACAACATGACCAACTTCAATCGCGTGCGCGGCAATCTGATGGGCGACGTCGTGCTGCGCACGGTCACGCAGATCGTCCGCACCGCCACTCGTACCCACGTCGACCTGGCCGCGCGCTATCACGATGACAAGCTGGCAGTGGTGCTGGTCGACACGCGTCTGCACGACGCGCTGACCGTGGGCGACCGCATCCGCCGGGCGGTGGCAGCCTGCAAGTTGAAGTCGGAGTCGGCACAGATCACGGTGACCGTCAGCGTCGGCGTGGCGGAGTTGGAGCGCGGCTCCGATGCCGTGGTGCTATTAAAGCGTTCGGAAGACGCGGTGCGGGCGGCCAAGACGGCGGGCCGCAACTGCACCTTCTATCACGATGGCCGCCGTGCCCACCCTGCCCGAGCCAATTCTACCGCAGTGGCGGGCTAGTGCCCCGTCCACAATGCAAAATGCAAAACGCAAAATGCAAAATGTAAAATGCAAAATGTAAAATGGCACGATGGCGGCGGCCGCACGATGGCGCATCCGCATGCACCATTTTTCGTTTTGCATTTTGCATTAGCGGCCGGCTAAGCAGTGCCCACCCTACGGTTCCGCACGAACCTCGAAGGCGCTCATGGGACGCACCTCCCGGATCGGTGTTTTGAACTCGACGAGGCGGCGCTTGGCCGGCGGATGAACTGCCGAAATCGCTTCGCCCAGTGCTACTCGCAACGCCCAGAGATCCACCGGCTTCAGATCCTGGTAGTGGATGACGCCGGCGTCTTCCGCGGCCGGTACTCCGCTGGCGCGGCGTTCGCCCGCCAGCTTCAGCCATTGGCGCAGTTCGCGGCCGATCTGCCAGCGCGGCGCCTGCTTGAGCTGCGAAAACAGTGTGAGGTACTCCACGTCTTGCTGCCCGCGGCAGAACGCCTTGAGACGTAAGGAAGGAATTGGTTGCTCATAGCCGGCCGGTTTGCCCGGATAAAACAGCGCGAGCGTGTCGGCTTTCGTCCACGACTCGTCGTTGCCGATCGTCTGCCAGGGCAAGACGCCGTCGGCGCCGAGCGACCAGGCGTCGAGGCACCAGGCGGCGGGTTGCACGTTGCTTTGGTCAATGGCGTTGGCCGAGCCATACTCGATCACCACCTGGCCGGCCGCCTCTTTGCGGTCCAGCACCATCCGCCGGTAGCGTCGCATCGCCCCGCCAACCACGTTGTAATCGAGCACGTCGTCGAGCAGGTCGCGTTGCCATTGCGGCCGAGAGATGTCGCAACGGTAAAGAAGCTTGGCCTGGCCCCGCGCTGCACCGGCTCCCTGGTGAAACGCCTGGCCGAACCAGCGCAAGGCCCAGTAATCCTGGAAATTGGCCGGCTCGTCGAGCAGCCAAGGCGACGAGCCGCGCTGCCAGCCTTGCTGTTTGAAGTTGTTCTTGTTGTTCAAGAAGCCCTGAAAAAGCGTGTCGTGCCAGCCGCGCTGGTTGAAGTGTTCGGCCATCTGCCGCGCCACTTCCACGAGCGATTGACGATAACCGGGCGGAAACGCTCGATCGGCCCAGTAATCGCCGTTGTAGTTACCCTCCATAGGCGATGGCCAGTTCTCGTGCCAGGGCAAGTAAAAGCCCTCGATGGGCACGCCGCTGCGCGGCAGGTCGGCGAAGGCTGAGCCGTCGAGATACGGACAAAACCGTTCGTCCCAGGCCCGCCAGTCGAGCCGCTTGCCGTCCCATGTCGGCGCACAACCCTCCTCGATCGAGCCGTTTTGATGATACGGCACGCGATTGAGAAACGTGCGGTGCTTGTGGGCCAGCCGGTAATAGTCTCGCTCGTTAGCCGGCAGTCCGTAGCAATTCATCTCCGGCAAAAAGCTGAGGTAATCGGGCAAGGTAAAGTCCCATACCGTCAGCCGCAGCTTAAGGTGCAGTTGCAAACGTGCGCCGCCTTGTCTCGTGCTCAGCAGCAGCTCGCCAACGTATTCCCCGCCCTTGGCGTCGTGCGGCACATAGATCTCGCACAGCAGCGCGCCTCCTGACTTACCAACCAGGTTTCCGTTGCGAAAGCCACTCCGCGTCTCGAAGCCGGCGCGCGGATTGGCGGCAAGGTTTTCCAGCGGAAGGACGGAATCGGGCAATTCACCCTGGCGAGTGTGCAGCAGCGGAAAGAGACGGCCCCATTGGATATCGAACGTTGTATCGCTTTCCGGAAACGACGTCGCGATCGCAAGTGCGGGAAAGTCACCTTTCACCACCAGTTGAAAGCCCACGAATTCGTTTTTGGCTGCCTGCAAATGGATCTCCCGCTTTTCGGCATCCCAAAGATGATTGGATGCCGGATAGCTCGCGCGTTGATTGGGAATGATTGTTCCCGATTCGAGATCGACCTTATCGAGCGGATCGATCACCGCGATCTCGACTCCAGCTAGTTTCGGCAGCAGCGCTGCGCCAGGCTCGCTGGGCATGTCGCGCGGCGGCAAGATCGGCCCGGGCTCTTTGTTCGGCTGAATCTTCACAGTCGCCGCCGGTCCTTCGTTGCCGGCGCTATCGACCGCTTGTATCGTCAACTCGGACGTTGCGGCCAACTCGACGTCGCGGAGCTTCATCGTCACCCGCTGGCCTGCCGCCCCCGCGGCGGGCAGCAGGTAATTGTCGAGAGGACGGCCGTCAAGCCTGGCGTGAAAGCCGATCGTTTCTCCCGGCCCTTGGTCCTTGGGCGTAAGCCAAGAGATGCGGGCCTCGCCCGGTGGCAGCTTGGCGGTTTCCGCTTTTAGCTCGGCGGGCGCGGCGGGCGGCCGGTCGTCGTGGTCGCCGAGCTCGACGGTCAAGTAGGGAGCGTTCTTCGCTCCGCTCTCGCGGCTATGGAGAAAGCGGTTTGGAAACAGGTGCAGCTTGAATTCGTTGCCGTCGCGCGTCCATTCGGAGCCGGTGTCGTCGAACACGAACAATCCAAAGCTGCACTCGGCTATCCGAGCGGCAACCACCTGGGGATCGATCGCGATCGTCTGCCAGCCGCCTTCGCCGGGCGTCGACGCATCGGCCGTATTCCAACGGCTGCCGCCGCGACCGAAGATGACCTCGCACAAATCGCTCTGCGGCTGGGCCCACGGCTGATCGGGAAACCGCCGCCAATTAAAGCACGAGCTGCCCGGCTGCGGCTCATAACCGCTGGCCGTGCCTTCGACCCAATCCGCCGCGATTCCGCCGATTGTGACCCGCTTCAGGATTTCGGGGCTTCTAGGGCGCACGTGCAACGTCGCTGACCGGACCAGTCGGCCGCGCAACGGCGCCGGATCGAAATCGACCAGCGACATCTCCTGGATCGACTTTACCTTCAAGCGGTCGGACCCGCCGGTGTTTCCGTTGGCCTCGTTGCCCACTTCCGAGAACCAAACGTCGCGCGTCACGTTCAGCCTTAGCGATTGGCCGCCGCCTGGCTCTCGACCGGCCGGCTGCGGCGGCGTGCTGCTGCCCCGGTCAATCGCATCAAACACCCGCTGCTTGACTTCGGCGAGCTTCCGTACCGAGAGCCAACCGCGCAGCAGGTAGCCGGCCTGTCGTAGGTTTTCGTCGGTGGGCGACGAGACGCTGGTCACGTCGCCCACGACGGCGCTCAGGTGTACGTCGTCTTTGCTCAATAGAGTACCGTTCCAATCGTCCGGGCGGCGCGCGAGGATTTCGCGCTCGAGATCGATCAGCGGCAGCTTGTGCTGCCGGGCCACGTCGCGGATCGACTCATTGACTCGCCTGGCCAAATCCGCAGCGGCATGATGCGGCGGTATCGTGGACAAGATGAGCACCACGCCGCGGTCGAGCGTGAGCTTCACCGCGGCGGCCAACTCATTGCGGAATTGTATGCGGTCACGTCCGGCGGAGACGTCATTCGTGCCGATCATGAGCACGATCGCTTGCGGACGGTAGCGGTCGAGCAGATCGGCCAGCGAGGAGAGGCCCTGCTTTCCGCCGGCCAGCAACTCATCCAGACGTAGTCCGCCTGCGGCGGTGTACGATCGGCCGCCGTCGGGATGATCGAACCGGCAGAGCCACCATCCGTCGAGGTCGTTATCGGCGCCGGTGTGCATCCATTCCAGCGCGGCCTTATCGCCGGCCGTTTTCCCGGCGCCCACCCGGGCCCATTGGCCATAGGGGTTCGCATACGTCATCGAATCGCCGACGTGCAGCACCACGCCGGGCCGGCCCTTCGCCCGCGCCGTCACTTCTCGCATGGCGGGGACATAGTCCCATGCTTCGGCGATCGGCTCGGCGGCGTTTGCCGGGGCTGTTGCAAAGAGGAGCACCGCGAGGACGTAGACGGTAGACAGTAGACGGTAGACGGGGGGCTGATGGACCCTCAGGCCGTTTCTCATCGTGCGATCTCCTCCGTTTTCCATTCGACTGATCTTGCTGACGATTAATACATCAATAGATAGAATAACCCATTCAGGCGCTCTTGCGCGGTCGACAACAAGAGTGGGTGCCTAATCGCGGCTCGGCGGCTGGATTTCGTTCAAAGTAACCTTTTTCCATCAGTAAGTTTACTTGCGGAAATGGCTAACCGAACGGCGAGTGTCGAACAGGCCATACGCCGCGCGCTGGCGGAAGTCAACGCTCTGATGGCGCAAGCCTATGAAGCGGTGGCTCAAGCTCCAGGCGAAGGGAGCTATCTCTCAAGAGACATATCGGCTGATAGAACGAGCGGGACGCGCGCTTCGAATGAACGCCGATTGCTGGCGGGACATCCGGCCGCCGGAGTCTGGCCTGTCCTGACGTGCTTTTTGCACGTCACATCGCCGACAGCGCGTGTTCGATGGCTGCTTCCAAGCGCTTATCGAGCTTGCCGATGTCGTGCCAATAGCGGGCACTGTCGTCGTGCCAGGCCACATGGCCATCGGCTCCGATGACGAAAAGAGTCGGCGCATTGGCGCCGAGCGCGTCAATCGTCTCCCCTGCGCCATAGGCATTCGGCCAAGTCAGGTGCGCGGCATCGACATACGCGCGGGCGTCTTCCTTCTCGGCCGACGTCAGGCCGATGAATTCGACCGCATCGTCGCTGAACTTGTCGTGTGCCTTCAGCAGCAACGGCGCCGTCAAGGAACAATAAGGGCAAACCCCGTCCCACACGTCGACCACGAGCACTTTGCCAGAGATGTCGTCGGCCGTCGGAGTCTCGTTGAGCCAGCCCTCGGCATCCAAGGGCGGCAGGGGGCTTTGTAGGGCGAGCGGTGCGTCGCCCGCTGGTCGATCGTGCATTTTGCTGTTTGTGTTGGCAAACATCCTGTAATTGCTGTGCAACGCGGCCTGTTCGGCCATGTACTCCGGCGAAGTCGGCATCTGCGGGGGAACTGGCTCAACGGTCTCTCGAAGCCCAAACCACCAACCACATGCTGACATCAGACACGTCGAAACAACACAAACCAGCGCAACTGGCAAGGCAGAGAGGGGCATACTCGCGATGTCCCCCAACTTTCGGCCTGCGCGCAGCGTCCCCAGCGATAACTTCATTTTTTTCTCCTCTGTTCCTTACCGTTAAGGTGTAACGCAAGGCTGTCGAGGTTACCAGGGGGAATCGTCAGGCCCACATCGCTTTGGCTTCCTGACGGACCTGGGCGCGAACGCGGGCAGAGGATGGTCCGCCGCTGGGTCGTTCGATCGGAACCGTGGCCGCCACGCGATGCTGGAACCGCTGTTGAATGCCCTTTGTCAGAAAGCGCGTCAACTGGGCATAACCGTATTGATCGCTAGAGGGGCCGCGGTAAGCGTGGTAGTAACGCTGCGGATAACACACGTAAAGCCAGTCTTTGGCGCGCGTCAGCGCAACGTAGAACAGCCGGCGCTCTTCTTCAATCTGCTCGGCGGATTTAGTTGCCATGTCGGAGGGAATGTTGCCGTCGGAGGCGTGGATCACGAACACGGCGTCCCACTCCAGACCCTTGGAGGAATGGATGGTGCTCAACACCAGATAGTCTTCGTCAAGATGCGGCTCACCGGCAAAGTCCTCACTGGTCGTGGGGGGATCGAGGGCGATTTCCGCTAGCATCGTACGGCGATCGGCGAACCTGGCGGCGAGCTGTTCGAGCTGTTCCAAGTCACGCAGCCGGGCCGCGGCGTGATCGTATCTGGCTTCCAAGAGCGGCGCGTAAAACGCGCGGACGAGTTGAAGCTGAGCGGCCACGTCGCCTGCGGACATGGCGGCGAGCCGTCGCATCAGCTCGACGAGCTTCGGCCAGTGCAACGCGGCGGCGGCCGGCGGCGTGATCTCGGCCCAACCGCCGAAGTCGCCGCGCTTGGCAATTAAAAACTCAATGAGTTGCCTGGCCTTTTTCGGCCCAACGCCGGGCAACAACATCAGCAACCGTGTGCCCGCCACCACGTCGCGCGGGTTTTCGGCCAGCCGCAGAAAGGCAAAGAAATCTTTGACGTGTGCCGTCTCGATGAACTTCAGGCCGCCGAATTTGACAAAGGGCACGTTGCGCCGCGCGAGCTCGGCTTCGAGGAGGATGCTGTGGTGCGAGGCACGGAACAACACGGCCTGCCGGCGCAGGTCGATGCCCGCCTCGCGGTGCGATAGGATCTGTTCGACGACGAATTCGGCTTGTTCGTTTTCATCGTCGCAGGCAACGAGCGACGGTTTCTCGCCACCCAAGCGGTCCGACCACAGCTCTTTGGCAAAACGGTCTTTGGCCCCGGCAATGACGTCGTTGGTCGCAGCCAAAATGGGCGATCGGCTACGGTAGTTCTGCTCCAATTTCACAATGGTCGTGCCGGGAAAGTCGCGCGGGAAGTCGAGAATGTTGCGGACGGTGGCCGCCCGGAATGAATAGATCGACTGGGCGTCATCGCCGACGACGGTCAGGCCCGTGCCGTCCGGGCGAAGCAGCTTGAGGATTTCGGCTTGCAGGCGGTTGGTGTCCTGATATTCGTCGACCAGCACGCAGTCGAATCGGCTGCGCAGATGATCGCCGGCGGCATCGTCGGCAAGTAGTCCGCGCCAAAAGAGCAGCAAGTCGTCGTAGTCGAGCACGGCGGCGGCTTCCTTGCGGTCAACGTAGGCCCGACAGAGACGCTTCAGATCGTCCGCGTATTCGGAGCACCAAGGATGCGTGTCGGCCAACACTTCTTCGAGCGGTCGCCGCGCATTCACGCAATTACTGTAAATGGCGAGGCAAGTTCCCTTCTTCGGAAAGCGTTTGTTCGTCTTGGCCAGGCCCAGCTCGGTGCGCACGACATCGAGCAAGTCTTCGGAATCACCGCGGTCGTGAATGGTAAAGCCGGGGTCCAGGCCGATTGACTTGCCGTAGATTCGCAGCAGCCGAGTTGCCACCGAATGGAAGGTGCCTCCCCAGAGCCGTTTGCTGACGGCGGACGAGACCCTGGATTTCATTCGCTCATCAAGCTGGCCGGCCAGCCCGTCAACACGACGCAGCATTTCAGCCGCCGCGCGGCGCGTGAAGGTCAACAGCATGATGCGGCCTGGATCA
>DASSFG010000680.1:0-2490 GCA_035694685.1 Pirellulales bacterium | reverse complement strand
TCGCGATCGTGCAGGAACTGACCGACGCGCAAGTCCACGGCGGCGGCGTGGCTCAAAAAGGCAGACATTCGCTGCCGCATCCCCGATGTTCATGGCCTGTGTCTTTCCTCTCCACCCACACGAAAAACCGCCTTGCCGACTCCGTGCTGGCGCCTCCGGCACGCGAAGCTGAAAGGTCAGCGACCTTCGGTTATACTTCATGCGATTTCGAAGTCCAAAAGTGAAAAGCCCAAAGTCCAAAGTCCAAAAGCAAGACGGCCAAAAATCTCGGGCGCCTGCACTAGCGTTCCAGCCGCCGGCCGAGAATTCGCCTTGCTGCCCAACCCGCATAAACCCTATAATTTGCAACCTGAGCGGCCCGTCAGGTCGGCCGATTTCCGCCTTTCCAGGAGATGCACTGTGGCTTCCGGCAAATATTTGTTCACTAGCGAGTCTGTGAGCATGGGCCATCCCGATAAGTTGGCCGACCAGATTTCCGACGGTATTCTCGACGCCCTTTTGGCCCAGGACCAATTCAGCCGCGTGGCCTGCGAAACGCTCGTGACGACCGGGGCCGCGGTGGTGGCCGGCGAGATCACCACGCGGGCGGTGGTTGACTATGCGGACGTCGTCCGCCGCGTGATCCGCGAAGTGGGCTACACCGACGACCAGATGGGCATCTGTGCCGACACCTGCGCCGTGATGGTCATGATCGGCAAGCAAAGCCCCGACATCGCTCAGGGTGTGAATGAAAACAGCGCCGCCGGCAAAGACATCGGCGCGGGCGACCAGGGCCTGATGTTCGGCTATGCCTGCAACGATACGCCTGAGTTGATGCCACTGCCGATCGCTTTGGCACACCGCATTACGAACGCTTTGACGGCTGCCCGCCGCAGCGGCGCCATCCGCTGGCTGCGTCCCGACAGCAAGAGCCAGGTCACGGTCGAATATGATGGCAATCGCCCGTTGCGGATCGACACGGTCGTCGTTTCTACGCAGCATGCGCCTGAGGTGAGCCAGGAGGAGATTCGCCGCACGGTCATCAACCAGGTGATTAAGCCGGTGTTGCCCGACGAGCTGGTTTCAGGCGACATTACCTACCACATCAATCCCACCGGACGCTTCGTCGTGGGTGGCCCGCACGGCGATTGCGGGCTGACCGGCCGCAAGATCATCGTCGATACCTACGGCGGTTGGGGCCGTCACGGCGGCGGGGCCTTCAGCGGAAAGGATCCCACGAAGGTCGATCGCAGCGCCGCCTACATGGCCCGGCACATCGCCAAGAACATCGTGGCCAGCGAGCTGGCCGACCGCTGCGAAGTGCAGCTTGCTTATGCCATCGGCGTCTCGGAGCCGGTGAGCGTTCACGTCGATACCGACGGCACCGGCAAGCTCGACGACGGGCGAATTTGCGAATTGGTGCGCGAGACATTTCCGCTTACGCCCAGCGGCATCATCAAGTACCTCAATCTGCGTCGGCCAATTTACCAATTGACGGCGGCGGGCGGGCATTTCGGCCGCAGCGAGCCGGAATTCTCCTGGGAAAACACCCAGCGGGCCAATCAACTCCTGGAAGCGGCCGGCATCGCCGCGACAGTATGAGATGAAAGGCAGAAGGCAGAAGGAAGGCAGAAAGATTGATGCGCCTGCGGGTTTCGGGCTTCTGCCTTCGGTCTTCTGCATTTCTGCCTGGTTGTGGGGCGCGTTGGGGGCGACCGTGCTCGCGTGGCTCCTGCTTTCAGGAACGTTGCTGTTTGTACGCACGGTGATGCTTGCGACACGGCCGATTAGCTCGGGCCAGGCGTCTCTCGCGGCGATAACCGTTCTGGCAGCGGCGTTGTTCGGCCGCTTGGCTTTAGGCAGTTGGGCTACACCACTGCGGCGATTCCCTTTTACGCCCGTCGTGGTCACGTCGGCTGCGATTGCGCTTTGGGGCATAGCATTGAGTGCAGGAAACGGGGTTGCCGCGGCAATCGTCTGGCCGCTCTTCTTAATGGAAGAGGGATGGGGATGGTTTCGACAGGCGGCCTCACACCGGCCTGTCTTGCCAAGCTTCCGCGGCCGGCGAGGACGTAACTCCGAGGGTCGGCTGGTCCAACAGCTTACTCGAACGATCACGCCCGACGGCGCCGACGTCATCCGCGGGCGACTGACGGTTTGCATCGATTGCGGCAGCCGCACGGCCGCGGGCCACGTGGCGTTTTGCCCGCCCTTCGGTGAAAGGCCGAGCTTTGAAATCGAGGCAGCCGATCAAACAGTCGCCACCTTGAAAGTCAGCCAGCTCTATTCGCACGGCGCCCGCGTGGAAGTGCGGCTACCGCAATTGGCCCAGGCGGAAACACCGGTTTGCATTCGCTTCGTGGCGCAAGCCCGCCTGGCAGAGGCAGTGCCCGGCTGATACAACTGGGTTCAATGATTGCGTTGCTGGCCGGCTGTCAAACGTAACCGACAATTTAGTCGTTTTTTTTGCGGTGCCTGAGAAGTGGGCAGCGTGTCACTGTGACTTTGCAG
>DASSFG010000679.1:0-8944 GCA_035694685.1 Pirellulales bacterium | reverse complement strand
CGCCGCCCAAGTCGAGAGAAGGGCCACTGTCGCCGCCAACGGGCTATCGATCACTAAATCGGAAAGGATGTCGAGCGCGCTTCGCAGGGGATATAAGGCAACGTGGTCGTGGAGCAACTTGGCCGCCAACAAGACGGGCGTACATGCCGCGGTGGCAACCAACAATTGGCCGATTGAAAACTGCGAGGCCATCGGCGGATGATTCGAGGAAGCGGTCATGAGCGTCCAGCGCGGCCATACTTTCCTGGCGATAACGATGGCCGTAATGGAGGCGGCCACAGTCATCGCCAGGTATAACACTTGAAGACCAAAAAAGGAGAGCCATGCACGGCCGAAAGGCGGTACTCTGTAGAGCGACAGCACTCGGGCAATCGGCATTGCGGATAGCCAAACAAGCCCTGTCAGCGACGCCCGGCACTTGTGCCACAACGGTGCCGCGCTGAGTCCGCACCAGATGCCGAGCAGGACTGCCTGGCCGTGCCAAAGAGCGGTGACCGCCGGCCACGGCGCTCCGAGAGAACTGTTGACAATCGCCCACCAGGTAACGAGCGGAGTTGCGACCAGGTGGGCCACAACCAGCGCCTTGACGGTCGGTCTCAATGGCGACTCGCTTGAAGCCGGTGGTGTGAACGTGACCAAATTCATCATGCCATCAGGGGCCTGACCGGACCGCAATGATCGCCGCCGACCTCCTGGCATGGGCGGCTATCTGCAATGATATTCGCTCATATTACGCAAATCTTGCTCGCCGGCACATGGCGACGGCTACTACGCGTACCATTCATGGCCTATAATCGAACCGAAGGCCGGTTGGTCATGGCCGTCGAGTTGATGGTAAGGCAGCGTGTGGCATCCGAGGCGCACTGATCTTCGGAATGTAGCCGCTAGATTTAGGTTTTCATTATGCGCAGCACGTTGAAAGATCGATCTCCAGGCCCGGGGCATCGTTCATCTCGTCGAAAGCTGGAAATAGCGGCACGCTGCCGTGCGCACCGTCTGGCGAGTTGAAGACTTGATCTGCGAATGGCTACGTGTCGTGGAAACAGCGAACGAAATCTTCGCTTACTACTGCGAACACGCTGAGCTTCCAAATTCAGAGGCAACCTTCAGCTATTTCATCGACATCCTTGAGGCAACCATTGACTGCGGCATTGAAATCGAAGATCTTGTGTCGATCCTCGAAACGCAGCAGTATCTCGTCGAACGCGGTGATGAGCTGCGACGAGGAATTGCCAGCCTGCAGGGGATCGTCGACGAAGACCGCCTTGCCACAAATATGGCGTTCCAGGGCGGTGCGCTGGACGAATGGAACTAGGTCGCCTGGCAAATTCTCGGGTCCAGCGTCGGATTGGCAGCGTCGGCCAAAAAACGTTGTCGGAGATTGAAAAGCGGCTGAAGGTCGCCTTTGGCCTTCCCTAAACCCGCCGGCGACGTATATCTTAGTCGCATATGGAGTTCCCTTCGCGGTGGCGGCCTACGTGGGAGCGCCCGCTCAATTCACCAGCAGGAAGCGGCAATTAGCATGTGGCTGCGCAATAAGCTCGTGCAACGATGGGGAGGCGGCATTGGCGAACAGTTCGCCTTGGATGTTTGGTCCAAGCTGCAAATGATCGCGCTGCGGTCGCGAAAAAATCCCGCCGACGCCGAGCTGATCTACCGCGTGCGCCGTGAACGCAAGTGCCTCAATAGCGCGTTCGAGTGCTTCCTGGTGATGAGCCTGGCACGTTCGATGACCCGCCTACCGGGCAAGTTCGCCGAAGTCGGCGTATTCCAGGGCGTGACGGCCAAGCTCATTGCCAACGTGAAAGGCGACCGCGAACTGCACCTCTTTGACACCTTTGAGGGCCTGCCGCCCGCCACCGAGAAAGACAACGGCGTGCATCGCGAGTCGCTTTATGCCTGCGGCCTCGAATCGGTGCAGGCGTATCTGGCCGATTACGAGCAGGTTTACTTTCACAAGGGCGTCTTTCCCGATTCGGCCAAAGACGTGGACGAAAACGAATATGCCTTCGTTCACTTTGATGTTGACCTTTACGAAGGCACGCTGGCTTGCCTGGAATACTTTTATCCGCGAATGACGCCCGGCGGCGTGATGCTCAGCCACGACTATGGCATGCTGGTCGGGGTACAGCGGGCTTTTCAGGAGTTTATGGCCGACAAGCCGGAGTCGATCTTCGAGCAGCCGACGACGCAGGCGTTCATCGTCAAGGGCGGCGCCGCCGTCGTCGCGGCCGCAATCTAAGCGCGGGCCGTTATCGTAGCTGCGGCCGGGAACGCGCCAATTAAAAAGATGAAGGAACATTGGCTTTCCCGCCGAAGGCATGTAAGATAGAGCATCCAGGGAGGATGGGGCGACTGAGCCCTCCGACGTCAACGCCGAGTAGGCGAGAAGACGGATCGTACGACGTCGCAAGCCGTGAGCTTGCAACCGATCTGTCCTTCTACACTCGGCGCGACCGTGAAAGCACTTGTTACCGGGGCCAACGGTTTTATCGGACAACACCTGGTCCGCTGCCTTCTCTCGCGCGGCAATGCCGTGCGGGCCGTGGTCCGACGCGAATCCAGCGCCGGGCCATTAAAGGCGCTCGGCGCGGAGGTGGTGCTCGGCGACGTGACGCAGGCGGACAGCCTGCCCGCCGCGGTCGAGGGTGTTGACGTGGTCTTCCACCTGGCCGGTCTGGTCAAGGCGCTGCGTCGCGATGAGCTGTTCAAGGTGAACGAAGCGGGTGCCCGGAACGTGGCCGAGACTTGCGCTCGCCAGACATCGCCGCCGGTGCTGGTGCTCGTTTCTTCCCTGGCGGCCGCCGGACCGGCCCGCCAAGGGCATCCGCGGACCGAAAGCGATCCGGCGGAGCCGGTATCGAATTACGGCCACAGCAAGCGGGCGGGTGAGGTGGCTGCCATCGAATTCTCGCGCGATGTGCCGGTGACGATCGTCAGGCCGCCGATCGTGTTCGGCGAAGGCGATATGAACACCTGGCTGTTGTTTCAACCGATCGCGCGGCATGGAGTACACGCGGTGCCCGGTCTGAAACGACGGAAGGTCTCGTTGGTGCACGCCGACGATCTTTGCGAGGCGCTGCAGTTGGCTGCCGAAATTGGCAAGCGTGTCCAGCGCGACGGCGATCCTGCCGAGGGCTGCTACTTCGTGGCGGGCGATCAAGACCCCGACTACGACGAACTGGGCCGCCTGATCGGCGACGCGGTCGGCCGCCGCCGTGTGCTGGTGTTGCGCACACCAGACTGGATGGGGCGTTGCGCCGGCGCCGCCAGCGATGTGATTTCTCACCTGCGTGGCCAGCCGGCGATCTTCAATTCCGACAAGATGCGCGAAGCGTCGGCCGGAAGTTGGGTTTGCTCGTCGGACCGCATTCGCGACGAGCTGGGCTTTCGCGTTGCCCAGCCGCTTACCGACCGTTTGCGGCAAACCGCCACCTGGTACGCTCGTCAAGGGCTGCTGTGAATTGGCCGCGGCCAAACATCAACCATTTAGCCGGCCGCTAATGCAAAACGAAAATGTCGCGATGCGTCATCGAGTGGCCTTCCCATCGTGCCATTTTGCATTTTGCATTTTGCGTTTTGCATTTTGACCTGTTCGCGGGGCCTGAGCAATTCGCGGCTGAGATCTTTTGCGGCGTACAAAGGAATCAGGGCCACGCTTGACTGGGCAAGGGCGCAACATGTGTTCTCGAAGCCCACTTGCCTGGCAGCATTCAGAACGCATACACTTCGGCTTACCGATGGGCGTTTTGCCGCGGTTCGGACGACGACTTGCGAAAGTAAAACATGAAAGTGCTGGTGACCGGCGCCACGGGTTTCATCGGCGGCCATTTGCTGCCTTTGTTGCGAGATTGCGGGGCAACCATTCGAGCGATGATCGTGCCGGGCGAGGACGACGCTCGACTGCGCACGCTTGGGATCGAAGTGATGGTCGGCGACGTCCGCAGCGACGAATCGTTGCAGGCGGCCGTGGAAGGCGTCGACGCGGTGTTCCATTTGGCAGGTCTGCTCGCCGCCCGCAACCTTCGACAACTCCTGGAGATCAACGAGGTCGGCACGAGCAAGGTCGCGCAAGCGTGCGCGAACCGGACCACGCCGCCGGTGCTGTTGCTGGTGTCGAGTTTGGCCGCTGCCGGGCCGGCGCCCAAAGGCGGTCCGCGCACCGAGACGGATCCGCCGCGGCCCGTTTCCAATTATGGCCACAGCAAACGGGCGGGCGAGTTGGCCGCCATGCGCTGGGCGGGCCGCATCCCGCTGACGGTCGTTCGGCCGCCGATGGTTTTTGGCGAAGGCGATCTCAACTCGCGGTGGCTGTTTCTGCCGATCGCGCGGACTGGAATTCACGCCGTGCCCGGTTTGCAGGCGCGCAGCGTTTCGCTGATTCACGTCGACGACATGTGTCGTGCCCTCTGCCTGGCGGCCCAGCGCGGCGAGCGGGTCGAACAAGATGACGACGGTACCGCGAAAGGCGTCTACTTCCTGGCTTCCGAAAACGACCTCGATTACGGCGAGCTCGGCCAGATGATGGGCGCCGCCGTGGGACGCAGTCGCGTGCGTGTGGTACACGCGCCCGGATGGCTGGGCTACTGTGCCGCGTCGGCCGGCGAGCTGGCCTCGCGCGTGTTTCGCCGCCCCACGCTGTTCAATGTCGACAAAATGCGCGAAGCGTTGGCCGGGGACTGGACCTGCTCGCCCGCGCGCAGCGAGCGCGAACTGGGCTTTTCCGTTGCACGAACCCTGCCCGAGCGCTTCGCGCAGACGGCGCAGTGGTACATCGACCGCGGTTTGCTGTGAAGACGCGCGCAAAAGAACGTATTTAACGGATAAGAGCATCGTCAGCGTTCGAGACCTGGCAGACGACGGTTTGCGATACTCTTTTGCCCGTCGCATTTGTGCTAGAATGAGTTCCGTCGCGGCGTAGATCGGCCCCTTTCTGGATGCTAAGTATGAGCAATCTGTCGGAACTTGAACAGCAATTGGCGTCACTGTCGCCGGCGGAAAAAGTGCAGGTACTGCAGTGGGTGGCGCGCGACGTGGGCGGCTCTTTTCCCGGAATCGAAAGCATGCCGGGCGTTTGCGGCGGTGAGCCGTGCATCATCCGGACCCGAATACCGGTGTGGATCCTCGAGCGCGCGCGTCAGCTCGGCAGCAGCGAGGCCGACGTTTTGCAAGCCTATCCGACCCTGCGGGCCCAAGACATTGTGAACGCTTGGGCCTACGTCGCCGCCCACCGCGAAGAAATCGAACGGCAGATTCGCGAAAACGAAGAAGCCTAACGATGGCGCGACTGTACGGCAATGAAAACTTCCCGAGGCCGGTGAAACGTCGGTGTTCGCTCATCGAGGCGATTCGGCTGCGGGCCGGTCCCAGAAGAGGACGAGCGCGGCGCAGGCGATGAGCGGCAATAGGCCGGCGAAGAAAATGCCCTGGGCGTAAGAGTGCGTCTGGTCGACCTGATGACCCACGTATTTTTGCATCACGCCAGTGCAAACCCAGGTGGAAAAGCCCAATACGCCTGTGACCAAGCCCTGCCGGCGGGCCGAAAGCTCCTGCGTCAGTGAATAGTAGTTGGGAAACAGGCCCAACGCGCCGAAGCCGATGACCAACAGCAGCGCCAACAGCAGCGGGCCGCGCGGCAGTTCGGCCGCCACCGTGCTGAGAGCAGTCAGGCAGGCGCAGGCGATGAAGGTCGCCAGACGAGCACGCTCGACGCTCCATCCGCAACGAATCAGGTATTTCGTCAGCATTCCGACGCACAAGCAACCGATGCCGGCCGCCGCGAAATATGCCGAGGTAAAGTAATTTACTTCATCGCGATTGTAATCGTGGAACTCACGCAGGAACGTCGGCAGCCAGGCGCGAAAAAAATGGAAGCAAGCGTTGATCGTGATCACGGTTATCAGCAGCACGGCAAAGCGACGCCAAAAGGTGAGTCCGTCGCGCGGCCTCGACTCACTGCTGGCCTGCTCCGCGCCATGGCCGGCCGACGGGACCGGCACGGTCGGCTCCTGCCGACGCAGGTCGTTTGGCCGAACGATCACCAGCCAGGGCACAATCCACAGCATGCCGAGCACACCAATTGCCTGAAACGGCCCGCGCCAGGTGCCGGGCACGTCGCTGACCATCGCTTCCACGATAAGCGGCGTGAGGATGGCGCCGGTGGCCGCGCCGCTTTGCAACACACCGTTTCCCAGTGGCCGATCACTGGCCGCGAGCAGCCGTTGCGAGGTGACGAGCGCGCAAGGCCATTGTCCTGCCTCAAAAAAACCGAGTGCCGTGCGACAAATGAGCAGACCGACGTAGCCTGGCGGCCACGACTCGCTGGCGCCGGTCGGCATGAAAAGCTGGCCGATTTGCTCCGCGTAGGCCGTGGCAAAACCGGCGATCGACCAACCGGCCAAGACCGCGGGGTAGAGCCACCGCACGCTGATCACGTCGGCCACCAGCCCGGTGAGCAGGCCACCAATCGCGAACGCCATTCCAAACGCGAACTCGATGTTGCCGTAGTGGGTCTTGTTGAGGTGCAGCTCGCGATTGATGTCGCTGATGGTCACCGCCAGCGTCTGGCGGTCCATGTAGTTGAGCATCGTCGCCAGCAGCATCATGCCGCAGACGTACCATTTCCAGGCACCAGATCGCGGGGCGGTGTTGACGAGACTCTCAGGCATCAGGCATCAGCACAAGTAAGTCGCGACAAGCAATGACGAAGCACGAATGTCGAATGACGAAAGAATGACGAAGCACGAATGACGAATGGTCTCTCGGTTATTCGGGCTTCGTCATTCGTCATTCTTTCGTCATTCGTCATTCCGTCATTCGTCATTTTGCACGGCCGCCCAGCCCCTCTCAATCAACCATTCCATGAGTTGCCGTCCCAGGCAAGCACGCGGTGCAAGAGCTTGGCCACGTCTTCGGCGAAGAGGCGAAACAACGTCTCGCCTTTTTCGGCGCTGGCAAAGCGCGGGTCGCCAATGTGCCCGGCAGCGGTGCGGTCTTTGGTGACCCAGCCGCGCGTGGCGGGCTCAAAAGGCGCGCCGAAGTCGACGGCTTCGACCTTCGACAAGTCGCCGACCAGGTGCGGGGCGATCCGCAGCATCATCGACGTTTCCCATTCGCAGGCGTGCCCCATCCGCTGCTGCTGGATCGAGGTATCGACCAGGTGCGGCTGGGCGCCGAGCGTCCAGTAGGTTGAAAACAGCAACAGCAAGTCTTTTCGTTGCCGGTGCCGCTGCCGCAGCTCAAACACCGCCTGCTGGCCCGGCACGATGTTGCCGCCGTGGCCGTTGACGAACACAATCCGCTTGAAGCCGTGAAAGATAAAGTTCTCCATCAAGTCGGCCAGCACATCGAGATACGTCCGCGGAGCGGCCGAAAGCGTGCCGGCAAAATCGAGGTGGTGGTCGGAATTGCCCAGCCACAACAGCGGCGCAAACAGCACGCGGTCGCCCACGCGTTCTTCGGCGCGGCGCATTACTTCGCCCAACAGCATGCTGTCGGTAAACACCGGCATGTGGCGGCCGTGCTGTTCGAGCGCGGCCACGGGAAAAACAATCGGCGTATCTTTCGGCAGGTCGGCCACCTGCGGCCATTTGAAGTCGGTAAGCTGCATGGCACAATGTTGGGTCACGGTGGGGATAATCGGCGGGATGCGTAGCAGTATTGTCGGGAGGCCGCCGCACTGCAAGGCGCCGCCGAAGGAAAGTCCAAGGTCCAAAGTCGGAACGTAGCCGTGTGCCGCTCACCTGTGGCGAGCGGGAGGCGTAAGCCTCCCGGTAAGGCAACAAATCTGTTGGCGAGTAATCAGGTAGCAGTCATCATCTAGAATGGAAATCCTCTATTACGTCAGCGGGCATGGCTACGGACATGCCACGCGAAGCTCGGAGATCCTGCGGGCGCTTGTTGCTCGGCAGCCCGACTGGACGATCCACGTCCGTAGCAACGTGCCGCCGCACCTTTTGGCGGGCATCGAGCGAGTCGTCTATCACCCGTTGGCCGAGTCGCTCGATCCGGGCGTGGTCGAACAGCGCGATTCGCTCGGTCTCGACGTGCCGGCCACGCTGGGCGAGATCGAGCGATATTATGGCCGCCGTAAGGAACTGGTTGCCGCTGAAACAAGTTGGCTTGCCCGGCGCCGCATCTCGCTGATCGCGGCCGACTTTCCGCCGCTGGCCGGCGAGGTGGCCACGGCTGCGGGCATCGCGTGCCTCGGCATCGGCAACTTTACCTGGGACTGGATTTATGAACCGCTCATCGACGCACGACGCCGGGGCCTGCTCGATTGGCTGCGCGAGGGCTATCGTCAGATGAGCGGCTGGCTGAAACTGCCTTTTAGCCACGCCGAGAACCAGGTGCTATTTCCCTGGGTGAGAGATGTCCCCTTGGTGGCCCGGCGGCCGAGACAGGAACCTACGGAGGTCCTGCGGCGGTTAGGCATTGCCCGCAACGATCGACGGCCGCGGATCGTATTAGGCATGCGTGGACGCATTCCGATCGAGGCGCGAGCGGCCGCGGCCAACGAAAACCCTGAGTGGCTCTTCTTGCACTTTGAGTCGGCCCATGCCAGTGTGCGCGGCAACGAGGTGGCTGTCACCTTATCGCCGGATTTGCTGTTTACCGATGTGCTCAACATATGTGACGTCGTGGTCTCAAAATTCGGCTATGGCATGTTGTCGGAGTGCATTGCCACGAAGAAGCGCCTGCTCGCTCCTCCGCGGCGGCAGTTTCGCGAAGACGAGATTTTTGATTACCAGATCGGCAATCACCTGCGTTATTTGCCCATTTCGCACGCCGATTTCACCGGCGGCCGTTGGAGGTACGGGATCGAGCGATTGCTGTCGCAGCCGCCCGTCGAACCCGGCCTCGCCACGAATGGCGCCGAAATGTGCGCCGAGGCGATTGCTCGGGAAGGTGCGCAGGTATAGCGACCAGATCGTTTAACCGCAGG
>DASSFG010000678.1:0-16510 GCA_035694685.1 Pirellulales bacterium | reverse complement strand
GCAGGCGGGACGCCTACACCACAATGCCGGTTTTCGGATAGGCTCTAAACTGACTTACGCAGCCTTGCTCTCCCATTCGCAGACAAAGACCATGCATATTCTGAATCGACGCAGCTTTCTGGGTGCGACCGCTTGCGGGCTGGTGGCGGCCCGCGCACTGGCCGACGAGGCACCCGCCACACGCAAGAAGCTGGCGATCGTCACCACCGAATGGCGATACCGCTCGCATGCCTGGCACATGGGCGAGCGTTTTTTAGTCGGCTACCCGGCGGCCGGCCGCTGGCATTGGCCGCCGTTCGAGGTGGTGGCGGCTTACGTCGATCAATTTCCCGAAAATGATCTCAGCCGCCAACGAGCCAAGGAATTTGGCTTCACCATTTATCCAACGATTGCCGAGACGCTTCGCGCCGGTGGAGACAGTCTGGCGGTCGATGCGGTCCTGGTCATTGGCGAGCACGGCGATTATCCGGTGAACGAGTTTGGCCAGCATCAGTACCCGCGTTACCAATTCTTCAAGCAAGTGGTCGACGTCTTCCGTGCCGATGGCCGTAGCGTGCCTGTCTTCAACGACAAACATCTCTCCTGGAAGTGGGAGTGGGCCAAGGAGATGTTCGATACCTCGCGGGAAATGGGGTTTGCGTTCCTGGCCGGGTCGTCGCTGCCGGTCACCTGGCGCATGCCCGCCGTCGAGATGCCGTACGACGCCGAGCCGACTGAGTTGATGTGCGTAGCGATGGGCGGCCTCGACAGCTACGACTTCCATGCCTTGGAGGCCATTCAGTGCATGGCCGAGCGGCGGCGCGGCGGCGAGACGGGCGTGGCCGCTTTGCAGGCGCTGCGCGGCGACGCCGTTTGGCAGGCGATGCAAGCCGGCTCATGGGCGTCAGGCGGCTGGGATCCGGAGCTGTTCGAGTCCTGCTTGTGCCGCAGTCAGACGCTGGCCCAGCCGCCAACCTTCAGCGACCGCCATCCCACGCTCGACCAAATGCGACAGTGGGTCAAGGAACCGGCCGCCTACCGCTTTGAATACAACGACGGTCTGAAAGCCACGATGCTCCTGTTGAACGGGCTCGTCGACGATTTCACTTTTGCGGCCAGGCTGAAAGGCGAATCACAGCCGCTTTCCACGCTCTTCTACCTGCCGCCGAACCCAAACGTCGTTTATTCCGCCGCGCTGATGTCGAAAGCCGAAGAAACCTTTCTCACCGGCAAAGCGCCATATCCGTTGGAGCGCACGCTGCTCACCACCGGGCTGGTAGCCGCCGGCATGCAATCGTTGGCGGAAGGACAAAAACGTCTCGCCACGCCGCACTTGAACGTCCGCTACCACGCGCCGCGCGAATCGCGGTTTTTGCGGAGCTAGTCGCATTGCTCCTAAAAGAGGTCGCGGGTCGGGAGCCTATCTTACCGCATTCAAAGCAAAGGACCCGGCGGAGAATGGGTTGGCGGCGGGCAGTGGCTTAGCCAGTCAATCGGTGCCGGCCACGGGGGCGAGCCTTCGTTGTTCTACACACGTCGTTCGCCGCGGAGCGGTCACGGCGTTCCCCAGTCCCGTAGGGACGGTAGAGTTTAGCCGTGGGCGCAAGCCCACGGAAGACCGCCCCAACGATCCGCGCAGCCGCGTAGCGGCGACAGAGCTGCGTGGGGCGCTCCTATGTCGCCGCTACGCGGCTTACATAATCTACGGCATCGGTTACCGTGGGCTTGCGCCCACGGCTAAACTCTGTCGCCGCTCCGCGGCTGGCGCACGAGGTGTGTAGAACAATAAGGGGCGAGCCCCGTGGAGCGGTGATTAGGAGTTAGCAAGCTCAACTGTCGAGCAGCCGCGTCTCTGCCCCAGCCACCGCCTGTTTTCCCGAGCTTAGATTCTTCCGCGTGCCTACTTAATACGTCCGTCGATGGATGCGGCCTTGGACCCGGCCGGGCAACCCCTGGATGCGCAGGAAGCCTTCGGCGTCGGTCTGATTGTAACTGCCGCCGCCTTCCATGCTGGCGATGCCCTCGTCGTAGAGGCTGCGCGGGCTCGCGCGGTTGGCGACCATCAAATTGCCTTTGTAGAGATTCAGCGTTACCTCGCCGCTCACCGGCCGCTGCGCTTCGCGAATGAACGCCATCAAGGCGTCCAGCTTGGCGTGATACCAAAAGCCGTAATACACCATCTCCGCCACATCGGGCGAAAGGCGGTCGCGGAGGTGCGTCAGGTCGCGATCGAGCGTGATTTGCTCCAACACGCGGTGCGCGTCGTAAAGAATGGTCATGCCGGGCGCTTCGTAAACGCCGCGGCTCTTCATGCCGACGAAACGGTTCTCGACCACGTCGACACGGCCGACGCCGTTGCGTCCGCCGATGGCGTTCAGTTCCGCCACCACCTCGAAGGCGTTCATCCGCCGGCCATTGACGCTGACCGGCACGCCCGATTCAAAAGCGACCTTGACCGGTTCAATTTGATCGGGAGCCTGCTGCGGCGAGACCGTCATGCCGAAATCGACCAACTCGACGCCGTTGACCGACAGGTCTTCCAGCTTGCCCGCCTCGTAACTGATGTGCAGACAGTTCTCGTCGGAACTGTAGGGCTTGGCCGCCGAGGCTTTGACCGGGATTTCTTTCTGCTCGCAGTAGCCGATCATTTCTTTCCGGCCGGGAAACAAACGTCGAAATGCCTCGCGCCGCCAGGGGGCAATGACCTCGATCGCGGGCTCGAGCGCCTCGGCGGCAAGCTGGAAACGGCACTGGTCGTTGCCCTTGCCGGTGGCCCCGTGAGCGAAAGCGTCGGCCCCCACTTCCCGGCCCACGCGCAAGCACGCCTTGGCGATCAGCGGCCGGGCAATCGACGTGCCCAGCAGGTAGATGCCCTCGTATTTAGCCTGCCATTGCAGCACCGGAAAGGCGAAGTCGCGGCACAGCTCCTCCTTGACATCGACAATGCGGGCCGACTCGGCCCCACACTGCCGTGCCTTGTTCAGGATGGCCTGACGGTCTTCGCACGGCTGCCCCAGATCGACGTAGACCGCATGCACTTCGTAGCCTTCATCCTGGAGCCAGCCCAGGATGACCGACGTATCGAGGCCGCCGGAGTAAGCAAGCACGCAACTTGGCATAGGAACGGTATTCGGTGTGTTCGTTCAGAAAGCGAATCACGCATTTTGAGTTACGCTCATCGTGCTGGCAAGAGGCCACCGGTACTCTGCCCCGCGCTCGACGTTCGCTTATTGACTGTAGCCCGACACACACTCCCGCACGCGTATTTTATCTCTTTTTGGTGGCGGCCAACGGCCGCGCCAGGGCGTTCCGTGGACTGCGAGTTGACGTCGCCTGGTGATTCGCGGAACGCCACGGAGTGCGTTCCCGACGGAGACGGAGAGAGTCCCAACCCGAAGTTTAAAAGTGGACAAAGCATAGGCTGTCGATCAAACGCGGGCATCGCAAAGCGCCAGTGACAGGCCGGCCCGAGGGCTGAGCCCGCGAGGCGTCAAGCCCAACGAGCGAGCTGCGACGTCGCCGAATAGGCACTCGATGGCGGTGCGAGCATCCTCGGCATCAAGCAGCGGTGCGAGCACTTCACGCGTATAGTCTAAGTCGTCGTCGTCGATGACAGGCCCTACACACTTTGCCTGGGCCATCACCCAGCCCTCTTTAGTGCTCCGTCAGTACACAAATGATGGATCACACGGTCGTCGCTCTAATCGGTGAAACGCGGTTGTCGCAACGGCTTGGGCGTATTCTAATACCCCCATGCATGAAGCGGTTGTCGGAAAGGTAGCCCGTGCGCCGCCGCCACGTAGGGTGGGAAGAGCGAAGCGAGTCCCACCATTTGCGACATTATGAGACTACCCGTGTCAGCCAGTCGCTTGATATCTGAGGCTACTTGTGGCAGCAGCGCGATCGAGCGAAGCTCATTAGGCTTCTTAAGCGAAATACCCATCCGGCGAGGCCCCATGGATTTGACTGAGCTATTGTTGCGGGAAGAGACCGGCGAAGTACTCTACCAGCAACGCCTTTCGGCGTTGCTGGGGCTGCTGGACGTGACGCGCCGGCTCGCCGCCGAAGTCGATCTGACGACCATTCTGCAAATCATCTCCCGTGAAGCCTGCGAGGCCTTGGTTTGCGAACGGGCGACCGTCTATCAATACGATGACGCTCGGCGGCAGCTCTTTACGCGCGTGGCGACGGAGCTGGAAATCTCGGAAATTCGCCGCGATTTAGGCCAGGGAATCAGCGGTTACGTGGCCGAGCATCGCAAGCTGGTCAACGTTCCCGAGCCGGGCCGCGACCCGCGCTGGAGCCCGGCGACGGACCAGGCCACGGGCTATCACACGCGCAACATTCTGGCGGCCCCGTTGATTTCACCGCGGGACGGCGCGTTGCTCGGCGTCATCGAGTGTTTGAACAACGACGGCGGCCCATTCGACAGTTTCGACGAACCGCTGCTGGAAGCTTTCGCGCAGCATGCCGCCGTGGCGCTCGACCGTTCACGATTGGTCGAAGAATTGTCGCAGCGGCAGGCGATCGACGTTGCCTTGGGAATTGCCCGCGACGTGCAGCGGCGCTTCATGCCCCAGCAACTGCCGGAAATTGCCGGCTACGAAGCGGCGACCTGGTGGCGTCCGCACCAGGCGGTCGGCGGCGATTATTGCGACATCGTGCCGTTGGTCGACGGCCGTGTCGGCCTGGTGATTGCCGACGTAAGCGGGCACGGCCTGGGGCCGAGTTTGCTCATGGCCTCGGTCCGTGCGGCTTTGCGATCGCTGCTGTTGGCGCATTCGCACACAGGAGAACTGCTCGAACTGCTCAACCGCGCGCTTTCGGCGGACTTGCAAGACGGCAATTTCATCACGATGATCATCGCCGCGCTCGACGTGCGGAGGCATACGTTGGAATATGCCAACGCCGGCCACGCGCCGGCCGTACATTTCTCGCTGGCCGGTAAGGAGTTTTGCGTGCTGACGACGACCGGCTTGCCGATCGGCGTACTCGAGACCAGCGAATACCCGTTGGCCAATCCGCTGGAAATCAGCGTTGGAGATCTGATCCTGCTTTGCACCGACGGCATTATCGAAGCGACGCGCGCGGACGGTCAAAGTTTCGGGGTGAATCGGCTGCGCGACTCGGTCCGCGAGCTCGGCGACTTGCCGCTCACAGAACTGGTCGCCGCACTCGGCCAGCGTGTCGTTGATTTTTCCGGCACCGAACACCCGGCGGATGACTTGACCATACTCGCGCTCCGGCGGTTGCAGTAACCACACGAACTGGTTTGAAGGGTTGCTGCACGAAGCAGCCGAGGCCACCGCGGCGTGGCCGTGAAGGGCGCGTTAACGGCTGATCGTGATCAGTATGACGCCGTCATCGACAACGTGCGTGAGGCGAGCACCCGGGCCGGCGGCCAGGGCGAGTAGCGTCTTGAGCACCGTACGAGCACGAACGTCGTGCAAGTCAAGCGACAATGGCCCGTCGAGTTTCACGCCGGCCGCGGCTAGCGCTTTGCGATCGACGACGATGTTGGCGCCGCTCTCGCGCCGCAAGCGGTCGAGCAGTTGCGCCAACGTCTCCTCGTCGGCCTGAAAGCCGGTCAAAAGCTTATCGAGCGCCGCGTCGGCGTCGGCCGGCGCCGTGACGGCCGGCGCCGCCATTCCCTTGAGCATCAGTTCCAGCTTGGCGACCAGACGCGGACCGAGCTGTTGCCGCTCGGCGTCGGTCTCGACCGGACCATCGAACAACAGATTGCCTTCCTTGCCCTTTGCGACGAGGCGCTTTTCACCGGCGTCGCTGGTCGTCAGCACCAGGGAATGCTCACTGTCGGACCATTCGAGCACGGCGCTGTCGCGGATTTTGTCGAGCACGTCGGGTCGGCTCAAGAGCCGGTCGATGAGCCGCTGCCGCTTATTCGGTCGCTCGTCCGCGATAAAATCGGCCAACTCGCCTTGCACGGGTAACGTGCCGGTCAGATCGAGGTAGACGCGGCGGGCGTACTCTTCGTCGCTTACGCTGTCGCGCTCGAGCGACAGCTTCACTACATCCGAAAGCATGGCATCGAGCCTCGTTACTTCGAGATCGAGGCGACCGTCGTTGTCGAAGTCTCTGAGTACGGCCCCTGTCGCGGACTCCGTCGCATTGCCGCCCACTTGGCGCTCGCCCAGCTTAACTCGAATCTTCAGCGGCTGGCCCTCGCGGATCAGCGTTAACTCCACTTCCTCGCCGGCACGGCGATTGCGAACGAGAACGCTCAATTGTTCGGCATTGACCAGCAACTGATCGTCGAGTTGTTGGAGCACGTCGAAGCGGCGCAAACCCGCCGCCGCGACGGGGCTGTCGGCCTCTACCGCATCGACCACCAGATAAAGCCCTTTCGGAAATTTGAGTTGTTCGACCAGTGCGTCGGGCGGAGGAGATGTGCTGACGCCCAGGTAGGTCACCTGATTCGCGCTGGCGCCGTGTGGGGCATTATGAACCGATTGCAGCGCGAGGTCGTAGGCCCGCAGCACCTGGGTCTGTTTCACAGTGTCATCCTGGCTTACTTGGGCCAACGCGTCGACGGCCAAGGCTGTTACACTTGCACGACCGTCGTCGACAAGTCGTTCGCCGAGCGTGATAGAGGATGTCTTCGGTTCGTTGGCCCTGATCAGTTCCAGCGTCACCTCTTCGCCAGGCCGGTGCATTTTGATCAACACCGAAAACTGCTCCTGGTTCACCAACAGTTGGCGATCGAGCTTTTCCAGGATGTCGTAAGTGCGCAGCTCCGCTTTTGCAGCAGGACCATCGGGTTCAACGCTCTCAACAATCAGGCCCACTCCAGCAGGCAACTTGACGTGCTGGCGCACCGCCGCGGGTACCGGGCCGACGCTCACTCCGAGATAGGCCACTTTTTTCTGATTGCCGGCGTCGCGCCAGCAAGCGAAGCCCCGCGCACATTCTCCGTGGGGGTCCGCCGCGGCAACGTGGCATTCGGCACACTGTTGTCCTTTGAGGTGGCGCTGGACTGCGTCACGGTAGCCTGCTGTGCTCAGATAACCCTTTTTCAGCAGGGACAATGACAGTTGCTCTGTCGTGCCGTCTTGCGGGACGTGGAAGTGGCACTTCACGCACGATGCGTTGGAGAGCCATTTGCCTCCCAACTCTCCGGCAGTCTGCTGCTGCGTCTCGGTTGCGGCGGATACCTGCGGAATGAGCGTGTTTTGTGCCGAAGCCGAAGACGGCAGGCACTCGGCCGCCAGGCAGAAGGCCGCGGCAGCGAGGGCTTGCGAGACGACGCTCCGCTTCGCACGACGAGTCATGGATTCAAACATAGAACGGCCTCCACGTAGAAACGGGTCAGGAATTCAGGGACTCGCGAACTCAGTTAATAGGCAAGGGGACGAACAGCACTTCCTCGTGCGGCACGATACGTTGCACGCGGGCGCCGTTTTGCGGATCGAACCACTCCACCCGCTCCAGCCATTGGCGGCGGACTTTTCGCACGGGCGTGCGGCCGACGAGCAGGATTCCTTCGTCGCGCGTACGCGTGCTCAGTGCGCGGCCCAAAACAAGCGGCTGCGACGCGACATCGCTCGTCGCGGGCGGCGTTGCCGGGCCCGCGCCGTCTTCCAATGCACTACCAGGTAGGTTTTCGACCTCCGTAGGCGTGTCCGACGGCACGTCGTCGGTCTTCACCACTGGCGGCTGAACCGCGACAACCGTGTCTTTTTGCCGCTGCGGCACCGCCGGCGGCATCGATTGCCACGTCACGAGCGCGATGCCGCAGGCCGCGACCGCCGCCAGGCCGGCCGCCAGATGCCACTCGCGACGCCGGCTTCGCTTGCTGCATCGCGAGAGAAAATATGGTGCTGCGCGGCCAAGCTGCCCGTCGAGCTGACTGCTGAGCTCGCTTTGCAACCGTTCGTCGAGACGCAAGTCCAAGTCATCTTTTTCCACGTTCATCGTTCACCTCATACGATCTTCCACTCGTGATTCATCGGGTTCATCGCCGGCCAGCTCGCGCCGCAGGGCCTGCCGTGCTCGCATCAACCGCATGTCGACGGCCGCGGGAGTCAGATCGAGCAGCCGGCCGATCTCTTTGCTGGAGAGGCCGTCGTAATATCGCAACATAACCGCGGTGCGCGACAGCTCGTCGAGCTCCGCCAGCGCGTCGGTCAAACGCCGCGCCGTTTCACGTTCTTCCAGGCGAACGGCCGGATCGCTGGTCCGGCCGGCGTAATGGACGACGGGCACCGCCGCTCGTGCGCGGCACTCGCGGGCCGCCCGCCGCCGCGCGTCATGGGCCAGGTGGCGCACAATGCCGCACAGCCACGCTCCAAACCGCTCGGGCTCGCGCAATTCGTCCAACCGCTGCCAGGCGCGGACAAATGCCTCTTGCACGGATTCGCCCGCGCGGTCGTCGTCGCCGAGCACGGCATAGGCCACAGCGAGCGCAGTCCGCTCAAACCGCGTGATCAAGTCGGCAAAGGCCGCGGAATCACCGTGCTGAGCACGTCGTACGGTTTCTTCCACCGATAGCATGGGCAATGGACCGCTTTTTCACGGAGACGTCCTGCGCTCCGCTGATTCTCCCCGCCCTGCCTTACAAGATAGACGCTCGGCGGCCCCACTATCTAACGGGGCGAAGCAGTTTTTAGGCAGTCTCGCGGAAAATAGCCTACCGCATGTGGCCCAGCCCGGGTTACCCGCTTGCGGGTGCGGCTAGGTTCGCGGTCGCCAATGGCGACCGAGCCACAGCCGAGGGCGGCTGGGCCACATGCGAACCGCCATTGCCGTGCGGTACATTGTTTTCCGTGGGCTGCCTTATCGCCCCGTCATGGTGGCGAGGCGAGCGGTACAGGCAAAAAAAAATGCCCGGGCGCCTCGCCGCGCCCGGACATTCCTCTGTGCGATGTTTCGCTGCCGATCAGAAGCCGCCGCCAAAACCGCCGAAGGCACCGTAGTTAGCACCCCCAAAGCCTAGGCCAAAGGAATTCGCCCCAAAGCCGTAACCATACATCGGGGCATACATGCCTGGATAACCGAAGCCGCCATAGCCACCGTAGCCGCCGTAGCCATAGGCTGGGTAGCCGGCAAAGCTCCGGCCGTAGAACGGGGTCATGCCGTAACCTCCGTAGTAACCGTGGTGGTGACCATAGCCACCGTAGCCGCCGTAACCGCCAAAGCCGTGATGTCCGTGGGCGAATGCGGGAGCCGCTCCAAAGGCGAGCGTGGCCAGCAAAACCAGTGGTAGTACAATGCGCTTCATGTTTCACTCCTTTTCTTCTGCAAGAGGGCCGGGTCGCGGGCGTGACCCTCAAGGATCGCTCTCTCGTTCTTTGCTAGCAGGTAAACGCAAGGCCCATGCCATGTTTTTCTGCTGGGTGCAAAAAGCCCGCAAATCACGGCATTATTTAGCGTGACTGCCATTCTCCCGTGAAAAACCCAATCCCGCTGCGCCATCAAAACGACGACGCGCTTTTGCACCGGCCGCGGTTGCTTGCCCGGCGGCGAGACAGCTATTAGGCTAGGTTCCAAGAAGGCGGCTGATGTTTCGTACTGCCGTGAGGTACTGCCGCCGTTGGTCTGAATCTTGAGAGGCAAACACCGCGATGACTTCCCTGCGAGTTCCGTTCTTTGCTGTTTCGTTAGCTGCTGCGCTTTCGCTGGCCGCCCAGGTCGCCCTGGCCGGGCCGTTCCCCGATAAGAATTTGGAAACGGCGGTGCGGGCAACTTTGTTCGACAAACGCGATCCGAATACCGAGTTGACCGACGACGACCTGCGGAAGGTGTTCGTGCTGGAGGCCAAGGGGAAGCAGATTCGCGACCTCACCGGCTTGGAAAAGTGTACCAACCTGGCCCTGCTGAACCTGGCCCAGAACGAGGTGGCCGACATCAACCCCATCAAGAACCTGGCCAACTTACAGTCGCTCGACCTTTCGCAAAACAAGCTCGGCGACGTCGCCCCGCTGGCCAATTTGAAGGCCTTGCAGTACGTCGAGTTGTCGAACAACCAAATCGCGGCCCTACCCTCGCTCGAAGCGCTGAACAAGCTTTCGGCGCTCTACCTGGCGGGCAACAAGATTGCCGACCTGTCGCCGGTAGCAAAGCTGACGAAGCTGGCAGCGCTCGATCTGGAAAAAAACCAGGTGAGCAACCTGGCGCCGTTGGCTGAGCTGAAAGACCTGGAGCGGTTGACGCTGAGCGACAATCAGGTTGAAGACCTCTCGGTCGTCGGCAACTTCAAGCGGCTGAACATGCTGCGTCTGGAACGAAACAAGATACAGGATCTTTCGCCGCTGGTCGCTTCGGCCAAGGCCGACGCCGAGGGCGAGAAGCGATTCGCTCCGTATCTGCGGCTGTTTCTGGCCGACAATCCACTGAGCGAAGCCGCCAAAGGCGAACAACTGGCCGCGCTTAAGAGCTTCGGCGTGCGGGTGCAGTAAGCCGCCGCCCATTTGCTTGAGTGTAGTGCTAGATCAACTCGCGCAGCGGCTGCTGCTCGACGAGATATTGCGGGCGGCCGGTCGGATCGACAATCGTCGTGCTGGCGGTGTCGATGCCGAGATTGTGATAGAGCGTGGCGACGACTTCCTGGAAGTGAACGGGACGGTCCTGGGCGTGCTCGCCCAGGCGATTGGTGCTGCCGATGCACTGGCCGCCGCGCATGCCGCCGCCGGCCAGCAAGGCACAACTCACTTGCGGCCAGTGGTCGCGGCCGGCGTTGTTGTTGATCCGCGGCGTGCGGCCGAATTCGCCCCAGGCAATGACGGTCACGTCGTTCAACATGCCGCGCGCCTCGAGGTCTTCCACCAGGGCAGTAAAGCCCTGATCGAGCTTCGTACCGTGATCGCGCACCAGGTCGAAGTTCTGCCCGTGGCTGTCCCAACGACCGAAGCTGAGCGTGACCACGCGGGCGCCGGCTTCAACCAGCCTGCGGGCCATGAGCAAATGTTCGTTGGCGGTCGGGGCGCCGTCGTACTGGTATTTGTAGGGTTTGCCGTCGCCATAGCGCTCGCGCACGCGCGGGTCTTCTTTCGAGAGGTCGAGAGCGTCGAGCAGCTTACTGGAGCTGAGCACGTCGAGGGCACGCTGGCCGAAGGCGTCGATGCCTTGCATCACGCCGCTGGAGTCGAGATCGCGACGGAAGCGGTCGAAGCTGCCCAGCAAACGGCGGCGGTCTTGCAGACGATCGAGCGAGACGCCGTTGAGCTTCATGTTGGCCATGCCCGGTCCGTCCGGCTTGAAGGGCGCATAGGCCGACCCGAGGAAGCCGTGCGTACCAGCGTCGGACCAGGGCACATGCTGCGTTCTCTCTGCCAATCCGACGAAGGTCGGCACCGAGGGATCGACCGGCCCCAACAGCTTGCTCACCGCCGAACCGAGCGCTGGGCGACCGCCCAGTGCGGCCAGCGAAGGCTCAGTCCAACCGGTATTGCACTGGAAAGCGTAGTGTGGCCCCGCGGAACCGACCACCGAGCGGATGACGACACACTTATCCATGATCGAGGCAATGCGTGGGAATACCTCGCAGATGTCGATGCCCGGCGTCTTGGTGTGGATGGGGCTGAACTCGCCGCGGATTTCGGCCGGCGCATCGACCTTGACGTCCCACATATCCTGGTGCGGCGGGCCGCCGCCCAGAAAAACATGGATCACCGCCTTGTGCCGCGAAGGCGTGCCCGTGGCCGCCTCGGCCCGCAGGATATCGGCCAGCGTCAAGGCCCCGGCGCCGACGCCCAGGGCGCCAACGCGCAGGAAGCTGCGTCGCGAGATTCCATCGCAAAAACCACCGGCTTTCGGTCCAAGCAGAGTCAACATGGCGGGCGCACCTCTCGTGGCAGGCTTGGTGTGTCGAAATTCAAACCGCAGCAGGCGCCTACTCCGGTTTCCCGCGGGCCGGTTTGCCGGCGCGACGGGGGCACTCCAATCAATATCTTTTTATCAGTTCAGCCAGCAGAAAGTCAAGCTGTAACCGTTGAGTACAGGCGGCCTACTGCCTAGCATGGATGAGGGGATGAGCAATGAAGGATGAGTGACAGCAAAGGCGACCTACTGTTATCTCCTCTCTCATCCCTCATCTTTCATCCCTCATCCCTCATCTTTCATCCCTCATCCCTCCATGCAACGTACCGCCGCTCGCATCGTCGACTTGTGCAAAGCCTATTTCCTGGGGGGCGAGACGGTACACGCGTTGCGCGGCGTGTCGCTGGAGATACCTGAAGGCGATTATGTGGCGATCATGGGGCCGTCCGGCTCGGGCAAGAGTACTCTCTTAAACATGCTCGGCTGCCTCGACCGGCCGACCTCCGGCAGCTTTTTCCTCGGCGACGAGAATGTGGCCGACATGAATGACGACGAGCTGTCGGAAATCCGCGCGTCGCGCATCGGCTTCGTCTTTCAGTCGTACAATCTCATCCAGCAGTTGACGGTGATCGAAAACATCGAGGTCCCGCTCTACTACCTGGGCTCGCTCACGCCGGAAAGCCGCGAGCATTGCATCGAGATGGCCAAAATGGTCGGTTTGGGCGACCGCCTGGGCCATCGGCCAATGCAGCTCTCCGGCGGCCAACAGCAGCGGGCCGGCATTGCACGCAGCCTGGTGAACGATCCTTATTTCATTTTGGCCGACGAACCGACGGGTAATCTCGACTCGGTGACGACCGCTGAAATCCTGGCCTTGTTCGACAAGCTGAACGCGGCCGGCAAGACGATCATCATCGTCACGCACGAAGAAGACGTCGCCGCGCGTGCCCGGCGCACCGTGCGTCTGCGCGACGGCTACGTACAGTCGGACGAGCGGAATTAAATAGCCGTTCAATGTCCAGGCAATGCGTCCGCGATCTAACCGCTTTGGCAATTGTCGTCTGGGCCGTAAAGCCTGCCCGGCTTTCCACGCTTAGTTCTCTTTAAGCCGGCGATTCATGGTTGGCCGCCGGAATTGCCGATCGAGTCACGGGAAGACCGCTCCTTTCGTGCCGATCGCGCTATGCCGTTCACCGTCGTCGAATCGACCGATCCGCTTCTCGAACTCGATCGCCGGCACGACCAGGTTTTGGAGCAACTCGAGGACCTCGACCGCCGCATCGAACAAGCGCTCTCCAGCTTTACAGCCGTGCAAAAAGACACCGCCGAGCGCTTCGGCCGCACCCAACAAGCCGCGGCTTAGCCCGTAATAAGCTGGGCGGGATGCGGGCGACTGTAAGCAGGCGTTTCGCGAGAAACGGGAAAAAATCGAACGCCGCCGCGAGATCTCACGTAGCACGGTTGAGCAGGTCAATGGTACAGTGCCGCTTCCGAAACTAGGCAACCGGCTCTGACGTGGAGCACCACGACACCTTTACCGCATGCTCAAGTTTACCTCACTTCTCTTCACGGAAAGGAAGGGGTTGACGATGAGAACCTGGCGGATGATCCGACCATTTATTGCTTCCCTGATACTGGCCGCGGCGAACCTGGCTTTCCCAGTCTACGCCGCCCAACCAAAGGTCAGCTTCGACTTGGGCTACGTCGTCGAGTGTCGTGACGTGACGCCGCAGGCCTTTGCCATGCTGCACCCCGACGAGAAGGTGATCGAAGCCAACCTGCGCGTCTCGGTGCGTTTAGAGTCGGGCGACGAAAAGGACCTCGATCAACTGCAGTTCGAGATTACCAGCCCGGCTGAGCGGCTGCGGATCATCGATTTCTTGCCGCGCTCGCAAATCGAGCCCGACGCCGACAACATCGAAGTCGTGAAGACCAGCGAAACCATTCACTCGCTCGGGGCCAGCGTGGGCGCCACCCTTGCCGTCAGCGGCGGAAGCAAGAACGGCAGCGCCACGATGACCAGCGCGCTGCCGTCCGGCAATGCGAATTCGACGCATCGCAATGAATTGAAAGAGACGACCAAAAAAATCCCCACCGGCCGGCCGATCGTGACCAGCGGCACGTTGGAAAACGAGCACGGCGTGTTCTTCAAGCTGCGGCGGACCGCCGCCGGATCGTTTGAGGGAATCAAGCTGTTCTCGTTTCGTTTTGCGGCGCCCAGCGATTGGCGTGGCGACTGGCTGGTGATTTCCTGCCAGGCCCGCGGAACCGTCACCCGTTACTTCTTCAAGTCGATCGAAGAGGTCGGCGCCAGCAAGGCGTTTCTGGCCTTGCACCTGGCGGGCGACGCCACGGCCGAGCGCGCGGCACAAGAGATGGCGATCGCGCAAGAAGAGTACTTTGCCGCCAAGCCGCCGAAAGACCGCTTCGACCTGATCATCACCACGCTGGCCACCGAAGCCCGGCCCTGGCGAGATACCGCTCATACGCACCACGTGGCGGCCGACGTCAAAACGCCCGTCACCTGCCTCAAGCCGGTGACGAGCGGTGGCGTGTTCCGCTTTGCGGCCGCACGCAAGTCGCCCGCGTGCGAAGCCTGCACCACGCTCAAGCGGGCCCTCGACCACGTGGCCCGTTTCTCCTCCGCACCCGGTTGGCACATCGATGAGGCCGCCGCCAGCGACGAACATAACAGATAGCATCCAAGGTTAAATAATTCTCCCAAAGTCTGCTCGCCACAGGCGAGCGGCACACGTCAGTGTGCCGGTAGTTCTGAAGTCAGGAGCCGCTTGGCGCTACAGCGCGTCGCAAGTTCGCAGGCATTACCGGGAGGCTGACGCCTCCCGCTCGCCACAGGCGAGCGGCACACGTCAGTGTGCCGGTGGGGCAATGATCTTGCTGGGACGTTAGGGCAGAATCAACAGCGACTTGCGTTCGCCCCGCAAGTAATACGGCTGGTTCGGGTATTTGTTCCATTGGTGCTGCCGTGACGACCGCGGCTGGCTATACGCCGGGTAGTCGAGCGGTGAAGACCGGCCGCTCGACGCTCGGTTACTCGAATAGGTCCGAGCGCCCGAAGATGCGCGGGTCGTTGAGGCGGAACTCGAATACCGCCGGTAACGATAACCTCCTCGCCAAGAAACGGGCGAAACACTGCCGAACATCGGCACGTCCGCCGCCGACAGTTCGACGGTTAAGCTGGCCACGGCGACTGCCGCCAGCAACATTTTGCTGAACATCACCACACTCCTTTGTAAGAACACGCCACTCGTCAAATCCGAGGCACGAACGGCCTCTCTCTTAATCAGCAGAGCAATTGTCGTAGGCCCTGGCAAGCAATCGGCAGGCAGTATCGCAAAGTTGAGTTGGTGTAGCGTGGGACCACCGTACCGAAGGGCTCGCAACCCTTTGGAGTGCGGCGATTTATCGCCGCTTTGACTTGCGGCGAAGCCGCTTTCTTTTGATGCGTCGGCGGGCGGCCAAGAACCGGCACGACGAAAGAAAGTCGCTCCGCGACAGACAAAAGCGGCGATAAATCGCCGCACTCCAAAGGCTGGTGCCGCCGCGCAGGCGACGATTCTCGAGACGTGTCGAACAACGAGGGCTGACGCCCACGGTACAGTCGTTCGCCGCTAGGCGACTATGACGCCCTGCGCCGGCCCACCATTTTTCGGCGATACGTGGTGGGCGGCGCTCGTTCCACTCGCTCGCTCCCGCCCTACGATGATGCGGTGCATCCAGCGACCAACGCATCTTTCCGCCACTAGCGATCGGCGTCCATGGCTACGTATGGTAATCGGCATTCAGCCGCACGTAATCGGCCGTCAGGTCGGTGGTCCAGAAACGGACGGAGGCGCCGCCTTCGCTAAAGTGGAGCTCGACGTGCGTCTCATACTCGTCGCGTATCGACTGGGAGACGCGCGCGGCATCGAACGCCACAGGCGAGCCGAGGTGGTAAAGCCGCGTGCCGTTCAGGTGCAAGGTTACGCCCGCCGGATTGAAGGCGACGCCCGAATAACCGGCGGCCGATACGATGCGGCCCCAGTTCGGGTCGGCCCCGGCGATCGCCGTCTTTACCAATGGGCTTTCCGCCACGGTTTTGGCAATGCGGTGCGCAGCCTCGCGGGTTTGGCATCCACGAACCTCGATGGTGACCAGGTGCGTGGCCCCCTCGCCGTCGGCCGGAATGGCCCGCGCCAATTCTCCACACACGCCGTCGAGCGCTTCGCGGAACCGATTGAGGTTGCCCGCCGTCAAAGGCGGCGCGTCGGCGGCGCCGTTGGCCAGCAACAAGACGGTGTCGTTGGTGCTCATGTGGCCGTCAACGCTGATGCAATTGAAGCTGTTTTCGACCGCGGACGAAAGCGCCTGTTGGGCCGCGTCGGGCGTCAGGGCCGCGTCGGTCAGGATCAGGCCGAGCATGGTCGCCATGCGCGGGCCGATCATCGCGGCGCCTTTCGCCATACCGGCGATGCGTATTTCATGGTGATCAAGTTGCAGCGTGCGGCCGGCCAGCTTGTGCCGAGTGTCGGTCGTGAGCATGCCGTGAGCGGCGGCCAGCAGCGCCGCCTCGTCGGCGGCCAGCCGTTCGGCGGCTGCGGCGATGCCTGACGCGATCTTCTCCATCGGCAGGAACTCGCCGATCACGCCGGTCGAGAGCACGAGCGCTTGCTCGGCCGTTGCGCCGCAGGCAGCAGCGGCCATCTCCGCCATGCGTGCAGCGTCGCCATCGCCACGCTCGCCGGTGCAGGCGTTG
>DASSFG010000677.1:0-4221 GCA_035694685.1 Pirellulales bacterium | reverse complement strand
ATTGAGTTGGTCAGCCGGCTGCCGGTGATGGGCGGGCGGCCCTTTCGCTTCGTCTATTTTGGAGGCGGTACGCCCTCGTTCTTGAGCGGCAAGCAGCTTACTTCCCTGGTCGATCGCTTGCGGGCGAACATCAATTGGAATAACGCCGAAGAGGTGACCTTCGAGTGCGAGCCGGGCACGCTCTCGCAGCCTAAGCTGGCGACGCTCAAAGAATTGGGCGTCACGCGGCTGAGCCTGGGAGTCGAGAACTTCAACGACGCCATTCTGGAGGAGAACGGCCGCGCTCATCTTTCGGGCGAGATTTACAAAGCCTGGGACTGGATCACGGCCCTCGAATTCCCGAACGTCAACATCGACCTGATCAGCGGCATGGTGGGCGAAACGTGGGACAATTGGAAGGACAACGTCCGCCGTACCATCGAACTGGATCCCGACAGCGTGACCATCTATCAGATGGAGTTGCCGTTCAACACGGTTTATTCTCGCGACATTTTGGGCAACCAGATCGAAACGCCCGTGGCCGATTGGCCCACCAAGCGGGCCTGGCAGAACTATGCCTACGACGAGCTGCTCGCCGCCGGCTACCAGATTTCGAGCGCGTATACGCTGGTTAAGGACAAGAGCAAGGTCAACTTCAGCTACCGTGACAATCTTTGGCGCGGCAGCGACCTGTTGGCCACCGGCGTGGCGAGCTTCGGGCACGCCTCCGGTGTTCACTACCAGAACCTGACGGAATGGGGCAATTACCTGGATACGCTGGAACGGGGCGAAGTGCCGCTCTATCGCGGCATGCGGCCCACTAGGCACCAGCTTCTGGTGCGCGAAATGATCTTGCAGCTCAAAACCGGCCAGATCGACGCCGGTTATTTCCGCGACAAATTCGGCGTCGAAATCGTCGACGAATGGCGCGACGCCTGGCAAGAATACACGGGCGACGGCTATCTCGCGATCGACGGCGACCGCATCACGCTCACGCGCGAGGGCCTGTTGCGCGTCGATAGCCTGTTGCCCGCCTTCTTCGAGCCGGAGCACCAGGGAGTGCGATATACGTGAGCGCGGACCTGACCTTCTTCATGGGCAAGTTCGCCGCGCGAATTCCGGCCGACCGGAGCTATGTCAAAAACCACATGTGGGCGCAACAAGCCGCAGAAGGCGCGATCCGCTTTGGTTTCTCGGCTTACGCGGTGCGGCTGCTGCAAGACGTCTATTTTCTGGAATGGTCGGTCGACGCGGGAGCCACTCTGGCCGAGAGACAGGCAATCGGGGCGATTGAGAGCTCGAAGGCCGAAAGCGAGCTGTATGCGCCCCTGGCGGGGCGGCTGATCCGCTTCAATGAACGCTTGCTGTCAGACCCCGCGGGCATTAACGTAGACAACTACGGCGAAGGTTGGTTATTTGAGATGGAAGGCGGCGGCGAGGCGTTGCTTTCGCCCGAGGAATATTTGGCCCACCTGGAAGCGAGCTGGGCCGTCGCCCAGCGGACGATCAAGGGGCAGATCAACGAGTGAATGAGAAGGCACGATCATGACAGTTCACGGGCATGTGCGCAACGGGGTCATTGTGCTTGACACGCCGCAGCCGTTGCCTGAAGGCGCAGCGGTGCTTGTGAGCTTCAGCAACACTGAATCGGAGACTACTCCACAGAACGACCTCCCAATACTGAGGCACGCTGGTACGCTCAGGCTGGGTCCTGACGCTTCAAGGAAGGTCGATGACGTACTGTACGGAGCATCCGACGCGTGACAGCCCTTTTTGCAGACACGTCGTTTTTTATCGCCTTCTTGAACGCCGACGACCAGGCGTACACCGACGCTTATACGTACATGACGCGCGGCGACATTCAAATGCTCACTTCTGAGTGGGTGCTTCTTGAGTTGGGGAACTACCTATCCCGTCGCGCTGGTCGCGAGCGTTTCGGCCCTTTGGTCGACGATCTGGAAACTGACCAACGCTTTCGGATCGTTACTGCCAACCGCGATGATTTTCAAGACGGACTTGGACTTTACCACCAACGTCAGGACAAGCATTGGTCGATGACCGATTGTATTTCCTTCAGCTTGATGGAGCGTGAAGGAATAACTGACGCTTTGACGTCCGACCATCACTTCGAGCAGGCAGGATTTCGAGTCTTGCTCGGCAACTAAGCGGCTTTATTGACTATGGCAAATAAACTCACGATCGTCGTTTCCCAGGGGCAAAGCGCCAGCCCCGTCAAGCGCAAGCTGGAGGAAGATATCGTCGCCGGCCTGCTCTTTGAGCGCGGCATGGAAGTGACGGTCATTCCACATCTGTACGACCTTCCGCCCGATGGTACCGGCATGCTTTGCCTGCAAAGCATCCAGGGCGACATGGTCGTGCTGAGTTGGCTCTACCCGCGCGCCGCCCATTGGACGCTCGACCGCAACAACATCCATGGCCGCGTCGGCACCACATTGCTCGTCGCCGACGAGGATGACGACGACGAGAAACTTGACGAGGAGGAAGCCGACGAAGTAGACCGAGACAAGCAGCGCGTCGCCGACGGACGGCCGGCGCCCAAACGAACCATCTATTGCATCGACCTGCGGTCACGCAGCGACGCGGCCTCGTTCATTGAAGAGGTCCGCCGCATCGCCGCCGAAACGTCGGTGCAGACCGTCAGCCTCGACCTGATGGGCTGGATCAAGGGAACACCCAAGCCCGAGCAACTCGACCGCTATCTCCATGCACCCAATGGCAACGGCAACGGCAAGCCGGTCCAGGCGGCCGTAGCGGAACTCCCTCCCGCACGGCCCGAGCCCTCTGACCCATCTCCGATTACCGAGCCGCCAACTGCCGATTCAGTGTCCGCGATGCGCATCGACGAGCCAACCGCGCGTCGCTGGTACCCGGTGATCGACTACAGCCGCTGCACCAACTGCCTGGAGTGCCTCGATTTCTGTCTGTTCGGCGTGTACGGCATTTCGGCCGCTGAAGCGATTCTCGTCGAGCAACCCGATAACTGCCGCAAGGGGTGCCCGGCGTGCAGCCGCGTTTGCCCGGAGAACGCGATTATTTTTCCACAGCACAAGTCGCCGGCCATCGCCGGCAGCCCCAATGGCGAAGCCGGTGGACTGAAGATCGACCTCTCCAAGCTTTTCGGCGCCCCCGATGCCTTGCAAGTGGCCGTGCTGGAGCGCGACGTTGAATTGGTCGCGGCGGGCAAAGACGCCGTCGGCATGGCGGTGGGCATTCCCAAGAGGCAACATGGCAAGGCCGACGAACCGAAAGACGATCTCGACCGTTTGATGGACCAGCTCGACGATTTGGAGCTGTAGTTCTATTCGCCCGATTGTGGTCCGGGGGCGCCGGCGCTGGCGGGGGCAAAGCCGCGGCGCATGGTGTTCTCGGTGATCGTGCGCGGGATGACGAATTGCAAGAGATAATCGTGCCCGCCGGCCTTGCTGCCGATGCCCGACATCTTGAACCCGCCAAACGGCTGCCGGCCGACCAACGCGCCCGTGATGCCGCGGTTGAGATACAAGTTGCCCACCAGCAGTTCCCGCCGCGCACGCTCCAGATGGGCCGGACTGCGTGAAAAGATGCCGCCCGTCAAAGCGTACTGGGTGCCGTTGAGGATGCCGAAAGCTTCATCGAGATCGCGGGCGCGAATCACCGCCAGCACGGGGCCAAAGATCTCTTCCTGTGCCAGCCGCGAGCCGGGCGATACGTCGGCGAAGATGTGCGGCCCAATAAAATATCCCTCGTCGGCGAGTACTCCGACGTCAATCGAAAGAATCTCGCGCGCTTCACGCCGGCCAATTTCGATGTACTCGTGAATGCGTTTAAAGGAATCTTCGTCGATCACGGGGCCGACGCTCGTGGCCGGATCTTCCGCCGGGCCGACTTGCAAACTGCGCGTCGCTTCGACCAGCCGGCCGACAAACGCTTCGTACACCGCATCGAGTACGATGACCCGCGAACAGGCCGAACACTTCTGCCCCTGGTAACCGAAGGCACTCTTAACCACGGCGAGCACAGCTTCGTCCAGATCGGCGTCGTCGTCGACGATGATGGCGTTTTTACCGCCCATCTCGGCAATCACGCGCTTCACCTGGCCGATGCCCGAGGCCGACACTTCGGCGGCCCGGCGATTGATCGCCAGGCCGACACCGCGCGAACCGGTAAAGGCGATAACTGCGGTATCGGGATGTTCGACCAGGCGGGCCCCAGTGACTTCTCCGTCGCCCGGCAGGTAGTTCA
>DASSFG010000676.1:0-13160 GCA_035694685.1 Pirellulales bacterium | reverse complement strand
AATCTGGCGCACGCTGGCGCTAGGGATGCTTGGCCTTTTGGTGGTCGAATCGTGCTTCGCCACCTGGACGGGCCGCCAACGGTGACGTGGCCTTGTCATCCGCTGCGCGGCGGCGGTAGCATGAAAGGGTTGCTATGTTTCCTGTCGCCTGCCGGTCGTGATGCGAGCGTTTTCGTTTTTCAGGTCGATGCTTTTTGTGACCGCGGCAATGGCGCTCGCGGCCGGCCACGCGCTGGCGGGGCCGGCGGAAGATCAGTATGCCGTGGCCGCCGGGCATTATAAGGAAAAACGCTGGAAGTTCGCGGCTGAAGAATTTCAGACGTTCTTGGCCGATCATCCGCAACATGCCAACGCCGCGAAGGCCCGCTTCTATCTGGCTGAATCGCTGCTGCAGTTGCGGCGTTACGACGAAGCGGGCCAGACGTTTCGCGCGTTTATCGAGCAGGCGCCACAAGACCGCCTGACAAAGAAGGCCAGGTTTCGTGCCGCGGAGTCCGATTATCTCGCCGGCCACTTCGACCGGGCGAAGATTGAGTTAGCAGCCTTCGCCCAAGCCTTGCCCGACGATCCGCTTAACGGTTACGCGCTTCCCTACCTGGCTGACATCGCCTTGCGGGCCGGCGATCTGAAGCAGAGTCAGGAGCTGTACCGCGAAGCGCTCACACGTTTTCCGCAGGGGCCGTTGCAAGACGACTGTCGCTTTGGGCTGGCGCGCGCGCTGGAGGGCCAGGGGCAAGGCGAAGAAGCCCGGCGGCTTTACCTCGCGCTGGCCGCCAAGCCGAAAAGCGCCTGGTCTGGCAAAGCGCAGTTCCGCTTGGGCGCCAACTTTTACGCCGCGGCTGAATATGATCAGGCGCTCGCTTGTTTTGAAGAGATCGTCGGGCAGCCCCGCTTTGCCGCCAGCCCGCTGCGCATGCAGGCGGCATTGGCGGCCGGCGAGGCGCTGTTGCAGTTGAATCGACTCGACGACGCGCAGCAGCGTTTCGAAGCGCTGCTGGAAGACAAGGCGGTCGGCGCCGAGGCCCACTATTCGCTTGGGCTGACACAAGCTGCCCGAAAAGATTGGGCCGCCGCCGCGCCAACCTTGCTGGCTGCCGCCGAGCAGGCCCGCGACGATGCGAAGCTGGCGCCCGCGGCGCGATTTCACGCGGGTGATGCGCTATTGCACGCCGGCAAACCGGCCGAGGCAAGGGGCCAATACGAGTTGGTACTCAAGACCTGGCCGCAAAGCGAGTTTGCCGAAAAAAGCTTGCTGGGCCTGATGCAGGTTGCCTCGAGTACCGGCGATCACCAAAAGGTCGATGAGCTGGCCAGCCAGTTCGGCGAGCGCTACCCGAACACGTCGCTCAAGCCGCACGTCGACGGCGTGGTGGGGCGCTCCTTGATCGAGCGCAAGGATTACGTCGCGGCGGCGGCGATCTTTGAGAGGCTGGTGGCGGGCTGCAGCGACCCATCGAGCCGCCGTGTCGACGACGACCTTTGCCTGCTGGCTTCCGCTTACGTCGGTCAAACGCGATATGAAGACGCCCTCAAGATACTAGCGTCCGTCGCGCTTGCTCCCACGCCCGCCGACGAGGAGCGAGCGTTGTGGATCGACGTCCAACGCCAGAGGGCAGCGGCGTTGGTTGGACTGGAGCGTTTCGCCCAGGCCGCGCAAGTGCTCGATCAACTGCTGGCGGCCCATCCCGACGCCAAAGCGGGGGCCTGGGCGCGGGCCGAGCTGGCCGTCTGTCTGGCCAAAACCAACCAGCTCGAACGGGCAAAAATGGTTTTCGCGGAGCTGGCCGGTCAGCCGGTCGAGGGCGACGTGGCGGCAGCCGCCACGCTGGCCGTGGCCAACGCGGCCCTCGATCAGGACGATGCGGCCTGGGCCGGCGAGTTGTTTGCAAAACTCGCTTCGGGGCCGTCGGGCTTTCAAGCGCGGGCCTTATGGGGACTCGCCCGTAGTCAGGCGAAACAGGGCGACGCGGCACAGGCGGCCTCTGCCCTGGAGAAGCTGTTGGCCGACCACGGCAACGATCCGCTGGCGCCCGAGGCGGCCTTGGCCCGCGGCCAACTTTTGGAGCAGCTTAAGAACGACGAGGCGGCGCTCGCGTCGTATCAGAAAGTGATCGACGGATACCAATCCAGCCCGCAACTTCCTCAGGCGATGCTGGCCGCGGCACGCGTCGAACAGCGCCTCAAACGGCCGCAAGATGCGGCGGCGATGTACGAACGGCTCGACAAGGCGTATCCACAGTCGCCCGAGCACGAAGCCGTGTGGTACGAATGGGCCTGGGCCTTACGCGAAGCGGGCGAGCCAGAGCATGCCGATGAAGTCTTCGAGCGTCTGCGCTCACAAAAACCGCATGGGCGTTTCTGGTCCGACGCCGTATATCGTCTGGCTGAGCGGGCCTTTGAGATGAAAGATTATCCCCGCGCCGAGCAGCTTACGGCCGAGTTGATCGGCGGCGAGCCTGCCGGGCAGGTGTTGCCGCACGCGCTTTATCTGCAGGCCCAGATCGCCGCGGCACAAAACCAGTGGCTGCACGTGCCGGCGCCGCTCGAGCGGCTGATCGCCGAGTTCCCCGACAACCCCATCGTGCCGCTGGCGCAATACCTCGTGGCCGAAGCGGCGTATCGCGAGGGCCAATATGAACGGGCGGCCGAGCTGTTTCGCGAGCTCGATGAAAACACGCGTGGACGCAACGACAAATGGGCGCCCATGGTTCCTTTGCGACGGGCACAGATCCTGGCGCACAACAAAGAATGGCATGACGCCTTGGAGATTGCCTCGCAAATCGAGACCGATTATCCCGACTTCGAGCAACAATATGAAGTCGATTACGTGATCGGCCGCTGCCAGGCGGGCCTGGCGCTTTTCGACGATGCACGGGCGGCTTATCGGCGCGTGGTCAAGAGTACGAGCGGCGAAAAAACGGAAACGGCCGCCAAAGCCCAGTGGATGATCGGCGAAACGTTCTTTCACCAGAAGAATTATGAGGCGGCGCTCAAGGAGTACCTCAAGGTCGAAATTCTGTATGACTTCCCGACCTGGCAAGCGGCGGCGCTGTTTGAGGCGGCCAAGTGCCATGAACACCTCGGCGAACTGAAACACGCCGCCGATCTTTACCAGCGGCTGATTAAGAACTTCCCCGAGTCGCCGTTGGCGAAAGACGCGGCCGAACGGCTCAAGTCGAACGATGCTCGGGCACAAAAATAACACGGAGCGGACGTGAACGGGTTTCATCATGACGTTGTGGGGCCGAACGGGCAGGCGTTGCCGAGCACCGGCACGTCATCGCCGGCATGGTGGGCCCATGCTCGCAAGCTCACTGGTATCACGCTGCGAGCTGCGCTCGTACTGATGCTCGTTCTCTGGCCGGCCTTCGTGCAGGCACAGTCCGGCTCGGAGGCGTCCAGTGCGGCGGGAGCAAATACATCGACCGACGTTATTCCGCAACGCAATTTGATGCAGATCATCAAGGCCGGCGGCATTTTGATGATTCCCATCATCTTTTGCTCGTTCATCACGCTGGTGTTCGTCTTCGAGCGGGCGGTGGCACTGCGTCGGGGACGCGTCATTCCGCGGCCGTTTATCAAACGCTTTCTGCACCAATTGAGCGAAGGCCAGCTCGACAAGGAGCAAGCGCTCAAGTTGTGCGACGAAAACGGCAGCCCGGTGGCGCAAGTTTTCGCCGGGGCGGTGAAGAAATGGGGCCGGCCCGCCGTCGAGGTGGAGCAAGCCATGCTCGACGCCGGAGAGCGCGCTAGCAACGGCCTGCGGAAATACATCCGTGTCTTCAACGCCGTCTCGACGATCTCCCCGCTGCTTGGACTGTTGGGCACCGTATTCGGCATGATCCGCGCCTTCAACGACATTGCCGGCTCAAACGCCATGGGCAAGGCCGAACAGCTTGCACGCGGCATCAGCGAAGCCTTGATCACCACGGCGGCCGGCCTGTTGATCGCCATTCCCGCCTTGGTTTGTTACCTCTACTTTTTGAGCCGCGTCGATCAGCTCGTCATGGAGATCGACGCACTTGGGCAGGAAGTGGTTTCGGCGATCTCGGCCGAAGCCTTGCAAGCCGCCGCCAAACCAACGCGGTCCCGCAGCCGAGAACCGGCCTGAACCCTGAACCCTGAACCCTTTTGTATGCCCCTCAAGACTCATCGCGACGAAGCGCCCACGCTGAACCTGACGTCGATGATCGACGTGATGTTTTGCCTGATCCTGTTTCTGATGGCGGTGACGAAATTCACCGAACTGGAACGCAAGATCGACTTACAGGTGCCCGAGGTGAAGGACCAGGGCGCGCTTACGGACGCGCCGGCGAAGAAAGCGATCAACATTTATCGCGACGGCGTGATTGAAATGGACCGCCAGGTCGTCCCCAGCTTGCAGTCGTTGACCGAGCTGCTCGCCGAAGCGAAGAGACAGTATCCCGAGGTCGGTGTGCTCGTTCGCGGCGATGGCGACGGCCGATTTCAACGCGTGGCCGAAGTGCTCAATGCCTGCAAACAGGCAGGCATTAGCGAATTAGGCATCTCTGTCAAATTGGCGAATCCGCCGGAACGATAGGTCAGGCTTTCCAGCCTGACAAACAGCAGGCTGAACAGCCTCGCCTACCGCAGATCGGCTGCGATGCGGACTCCCACGTTGCCGCCCATGTAGTCGGTGCGGGCGCCTTTGTATTCACGCGGCAAATCGACGGAAGTGAAGGCGAGTTGAATTGGCGACTCGCTGTCCCAGGCGCTGATGCCGTAAAAGCGGCCATCGTCGGCCAATTCCCAGACGTTGCCGAGCGTGTCGAACAGGCCGAAGGCGTTGGCTTTTTTCCGCCCCACCGGCTGGACCTTTTCGGGCGACGTCTCTCGGAACCAGCCGTAGTCGCTCAAGCTGCCCTCAAAGCTCGACGGCTGCCCGCAGGCGTGCGCGAATTCGTCGGGCGTTGGCAGACGAAAGTGGAAGCGCCTACCGAGGGGCGATGCGTTCAGTTTGGCCAACGTTGCGCGGCAATGGTTGAACGAGATCAGCACCTTGGGCAGTTCAGGCGACGCCGCAGCCTCGCCGGTGATCGCCGCCCACTGGCCCTCGGTCAGCTCGGTCTGGCCCATCCAGAAGCTTTTGATGCGGCCGTCATCGCTGGCGGGGACTTTTACGAGCCTCAAGGAGACGCCCTTTCCCAACACGAGGTCCGTCAGGCTATCGTCGCCACTGGTCTGGCTTGCGGCGGCGATGGCGGTCTCTTCGCCCGAATACTTGATACGGCGGTCGGCCCGAGTTCGCCGCAGGCCGTTGACTCCGGCGACCGCACGCTTATACCAGTAAACGGCGCGTGCCCTCAGCGCGGCGCGCTGTTTCTCATTTTCCACTCCGTCGGCAACTTGCCACCAGGCGTCGGCCAGGGCCAGTTGTTTCGCGGCATCGTCCGGACGGGCCTCTTCGGCCTTGGCCGCGCCACGCAGGTCGTCGTCGTCGGCCAGCAAGAGGTGGGCGAGCGCCTTCGTCCATTGGTCTTCGCCGACCAAACGCAGTCCCACGAGTCGGTTGGCTTCCGGATCGTTCGGATCTTGCTTGAGCATCTCCTGGGCTTTGGCCAACGCGTCGACCTCGGCGCGGTCCTCGCGCCGCCGCGACTCGATCCTGCTGCGCATGGCAGCCAGCTCTTTGCGCAGCTTGGGGTCACGAACTCGGGCGGCCAGCGATTCTGCCACTTTTGCCGCTTGCTCGGCCACCTCAAATCGCCCGCCGTCCATCGCCTCTTCGATCAATTCCAAGGCGCGGTTGACCAGCGCCGTGCGGCTCTCGATGGACTTCGTCGCTTTGCCGAGCGATTCGAGCAGCTTGAGCTTGCCCGCCGGAGCATCATAGTCGAACTTGTTGCTCAAGCGATCCAGGGCTTGCAACGCCAGCTTGACGTTGCCGGCCTCCTTAGCCGAATCAGCCACAACCAGGTAGAGTGCCGCCTGTCGGGCATCGTCGTCGGTGGCGGCGTCGGCCGCGTCGAGATAGGTCGCCAACTCCGCGGCGTCGGCCTTCTTCAGCGCCTGGAAGTAACGGTCGCGCACGATCACTTTGGCGGCATCGAGCTTCGCCTTCTCGGGCAAGGGCTTCGCGGCCAGCGCGGCATCAGCGAGCGAAACGATCAGGGCGGCGGCAATCAACGTTCGCATGACGGGATTCCCCCAAGCGGCCATGAAAATCAAAGCCAAGATAAGGGATCGACCCGCGCCAGGCAAGCACTTTTTCAGTTTAGTGTCTTCAGGGTGAATTGTCGGCCAGAGCTGGCAAGGTCCGTAGGGCGGGACCAGAGAAGCGAGTCCCACCGAACAGCCAGCCGAACAGGTGGGACTCGCTTCACTCGTCCCACCCTACATGCCGCCAACAGTGCTTGGCAGCCTACTCGTCGCGATACGGCTGCTTCGTGCCGTAGAGCTCCAAGCGTTTGGAGATTTCGGGTTTGTCGACAGCACTCGCCAGCTCTTCCGCCTTCTTGGCGTACTTTGTGGCGTTGGCAAAATCGCCTGCCTCGGCATAGGCGGCCCCGAGCACGTCGAGGCACCAACTGTCTTTCCAACCCGTGAGCTCGCAAGCGTGCGTAGCCAGCTCGACGGCCTTCTTGCCATTGCGGCATGCGTCGACCGGGCAGGTGGCCTGCGTCCAAGCCGGCGAGGCGTAGGAGCTGGGCCCGCTAGGATCCAACCGAGCGGCCTGCGTAAAGTCATCCAAGGCGCGCTGGCCGTTTCCCTGAAAGGCGAGTGCAATGGCGCGAATGCGATAGGCGACCGGGAACTGCGCGTCCAAGGCGATCGCCCGATCGGCGTTCGCGACGGCCTTGCCATAATCCTTCATCCTCAATCGCGTGGCCGCCGCATTGGCCCAATAGACCGGATCGTTGGGGCTCAGTTTCAAGGCCGCGTTATAGTCGGCGATGGCCTCCTCATATTTCTTTTGCGCCTCGTAAACGGTCGCTCGATTGTTGAGCAGGTAATGGTTTTCGGGCTGGCGGCGAATCGCTTCGCCGAGATCGTCGAGTGCGGTATCGAGGTCGCCCAGTTCCTGCCGCACGTTGGCCCGTGACTGATACCAAAACGTGTTGTTCGGATCGGCGGCGATCTTCTGCGTAAAGAATTGCTCGGCCCGGTCCAGCGGCACCACTTCTCCGTTGCGTAGCCAGCCTTCTTTGCCGTCGAAAGAGTGTATCCAGAGCCAATCGCCTTCCTGTTTGAGAATGGTGCAGCGCAGGTCGGTCCACCTGGCCGCCGGCCGGTTCCGCGACCGCAAGGCGGGTTCATAGTCGACGGCCCGAAAACCGGTCGTCGGCAACTCGCCGATCGCCGCCGATAAACCCGCCGTCGATAAACACAGCCACGTGGAAAGGCAAAGCACGAGTCGCATCGGAACACCCAGAAAGCCAGAAGGATTTCGCTCAACGATACTTGGGCCGGGCGTGAAGTCAAGCGGCAGGTGTAGGCAAATTCTAAAGCCCCCAAGCCATCGAGCAAGCAGCGAAGTAGCTTGTGGCCTCACAACAGTGACCCCGCCGAAAGAATCGGTTAAGATTAATGCCGGCCCACCTGCATCCATTCCTTTGCCTGAAACCTGCCGGCTCATGAAGCTGACCGTCTGTTTACCAGTCGTTCTGATCACGACGCTCCCCACGTTTGCCGCCACGACGCGCGGCGACGATGCCCAGCCCGCCGCGCCGCGGGCCTGCACGGCAGGAGTCGACAATTATTTCGTCGAAGAGGTTTGGACCAAAGTTGGCGCGCAAAAATGCCTGAACTGTCACAAAGCAGGCGGCGACGCCGAGGACAGCCGCTTCGTGCTCCGCGACCCGCAGCGCGTGATCGGCAGCGAGCGCGCAGCGGCGCTGGAACACAATCGTGACGCCTTCACGCGGATGGCGCAGCTCGCAGAAGGCGGCACGCCGCGGTTGCTGGTCAAGGCGACCGGCGGTCTCGATCACGGCGGCGAAGTAGTGCTGCCGGACGATTCAAGTGGTTTTCGCATCCTGGCCGACTTTGTGAGCCGCAGTACTCGTCCGGCAGGTGGTTCCCCAATCGTTGCCGACGATGTACAGGCCCCACCGTTCTTCCAAGGGATTGCGATGCTCGACGACCGCCGCCACTGGCGTCGCGTGACTTTGTCGTTGGGGGGCCGGTTGCCCACAAGTGCCGAGCTGGAAATGACCCGCGAGCAAGGCTCGCCGGCTTTGCCCAGATTGCTTAGCAAGCTGTTCGAGGAAGAGGCGTTTTACGACCGGCTGCGGGAAGGATTCAACGACATCTTTCTCACACTCGGAGTCGACGGCAACGCCGACCAGGTGGTGTTGGGCTACGAACATTTTACCAACACGCGGCATTGGTATCAGCATTACGACCTGAGCTACATTCAAAACGAAGACGAGCGGCGCAGAGCGGGCTACAAGCTGGCCGACGATTACCGCAAAGCATTGCTGGCCGAGCCGATGCAGCTCGTCGATTTTATCGTCCGTCACAATCGTCCCTTCACAGAAATTGTTACCGCCGACTACATCCTGGTTTCACCCTTGTCGGCCCGCGGTTACGGCATTTACGACGAGATCAAGGACCGCTTCCAGGATCCCGACAATCCCCAGGAGTTCATCCCGGTCATGCTCAAGGCGCTGACGGGACGAAGCCGAGCCACCGATCAGGAGTCGGCCACGGGCTTCTATCCCCACGCCGGCCTGCTGAGCGCGTTTCAATATCTGGTCCGCTATCCGACCACCGAGACGAACCGCAATCGTCTGCGTGCCCGCATGTATTATCAACATTTTCTGGGAATCGACGCCCTGGAGCTGGCGGCCCGCGTTAGCGACGCCGCAGCGGTCACGGCCAAATACGAGATTCCGACGATGCAAGCCGCCGAGTGCGTCGTCTGCCACAAAACCGTCGATCCGGTGGCAGGCTTGTTCCAGGATTACTGGCAATTCGCCGACGGCCTGGCCGTGTATGGGCGGCGCAAAGAGGGTTGGTTCAAAGACATGTTCGCCGCCGGTTTCGAAGGGGAGGACCTGCCGGCCGAAGAGCGGTGGCGAGCTTTGCAATGGCTGGGGGAACGGACGGCAAAGGATCCGCGCTTCGCCGTGGCAATGGTCGAACACGTCTACTACATTCTTACCGGCCGCAAGGTGCTCCTGCCTCCCAAGGCGATCGACGATCCGCTCTATCCCGCGCGGCAACGGGCCTATCGCGAGCAGCGCCGCGAGATCGAGCGCATCGCGGCCGATTTTGCGCACGCCAATTTCAGTCTCAAGCAAGTGTTCCAAGACTGGATCATGTCGGATTTTTATCGGGCCGATGGCCTCGAATCGGCCGCGTCCGATCCGTGTCGGCTGGCCGAGCTTGACGATCTGGGTCTGGTGCGGATGCTGTCGCCCGAACAGCTCGATCGCAAGCTCGCAGCAGTGTTTGGCGAAAGCTGGGGAAAACTCGATGGTCAGTTGGCCATGCTCTACGGCGGCATCGATTCCAAGGAAGTGACCGAGCGGGCCAGCGACCCGAGCGGGGCGATGGGGGCGATTCAGCGGATCATGTCGAACGACGTGGCCTGCAAGCAGACGGCCCGCGACTTTGCCCGGCCGATGAATGAACGGGTGCTCTTCCCCACGATCGAGCCGACGGTTTTGCCCGGTGAGTCTGCGGAGGGCGACGAGGCCCTGCGCAAAGCGATTGTCTACCTGCACGAGCGTATTCTCGGCCGCAACGACCCGGTCGATTCTCCCGAGGTCAGCCGCACGTTCGATTTGTTTGCGGGCGTCGTACACGAGGCGGCAGAGCAGCAGGGGCTCGACAAGCTCGAACGCTGGGCGTGCCGGCAGAGCACGCCAATACCGCCGGAAGATCCGCATTATACAATCCGCGCCTGGCGGGCTGTGGTTACCTATCTCCTCCGTCGCCAGGAGTTTCTCTATGAATAATTCCACGAGACGCGATTTCCTCAAGCTTTGCGGCGCGACCGGGCTCGGATTCACCGTGCCCTGGGCCTGGCCGGCCACCTCGGCGGCGGAAGCACAGCACACAGCCCAGGACGGCAGTTATCCCGGTCCGTACTACATCGTGTTCAACGCCTCGGGCGGCTGGGACACGACCTATCTCATGGATCCCAAGGGGGTCAATGGAATGAACCGCCTCTATCAGGAAGGCGACATTCTCACTCACGGCGCCCATAAATTTGCGCCGACCGCCAAGCACAAGAACGGTGGTTTGAGCAACGAAGATTTTTACGCTCAGTTCGGCGACGAGCTGCTGGTGCTCAACGGCCTCGATTACTCCGTCAATAACCACTCGCCCGGCGCCCGCTACATGGCGACGGGCAAGCTCGACAGCCTGGCCTATCCGACGTTTGCCGCGCTGGTGGCGGCCTGCAAGGGTCCGAGCTGCCCGTTGGCGTTTCTCACCTTCGGTAACTACTCGGCCACGGGCAACGTCGTGGCCATGTCGCGCGTCCCGTACGCTCAATCTCTGCAAAAGATTGCCAACGCCGACGCGATGGATGGGAACGAAAGCTCGCCCTATCACGATGGTTTTGCGCTCGACCGAATCGAGCGGGCTCTCGAGGCGACTTACCAGGCCCGGGTCGAGCAGGCAAACCTGCCCCGCTTGGAGCGGGCCCAGAACATGCTCTACGCGGCGCAAGTGAACTCAAAAGCCTTGCAGCGCGTCACGCCCTTTATTCCCAAGACGCTGGCCAAGGAGCGGCTGGCGCAGCAGGTCGACGTGGCGCTGGCGTCGTTCAAGGCGGGCGTGTGCGTGAGCGCCAACCTCTCGATCGGCCAGTTCGACAGCCACGCCAACAACGATCCCGACCAGATGAAGCTGATCCCCGAGTTCCTCGAGGGCATCGCGTATGTGTTGCACCGCGCCGAGGAGCTGATGATGCGCGAGCAACTTGTGGTGATCGTGCAAAGCGAAATGGGCCGCACACCCAATTACAACGCCGGCAACGGCAAAGACCATTGGTCGATCGGTTCGATAATGTTCCTGGGCCAAGGCATCAAGGGAAACCGCGTATTGGGTGCGACCGACGACAAGCTTCAGCCCGTACCGATCAATCCTCAGACGCTCGCCATCGACGCGGCAGGTGGCTTGCGTGTACGGCCCGAGCACGTTCACCACGCCCTGCGCGAGCACGCGGGAATTGTCGACCATCCCTTCAGCAAAAAGTTTCCCTTCGAAATCCCCGACAAAGACAAGCTCCGCGGCTTGTGGGGCTGAGCCAGCCGCTACCTCTTTGCTCAGCCATTCCGCTCGCCGCAGGCGAGCGGCACACGTCAGTGTGCCGGTAGTTCGTAAAGTCAGGAGCCGCTCGGCCCTGCAACGCCGCTTGGATTCTCAGACACTGCCGGGAGGCGTAAACCTCCGGTAAGTCCATTCCCGTGTCGATCCGCCGCCGAAATCCGCAGACCTTCGACGCGGTCTCGGGCTAACGTGACGAAGTACGACGTCTCGCGACGATGCACGGCTAAATTTTTCGCCGCACGGGTTGCAACAGGCACGCCGCATGGCTAATATATTAGCCATCGTTATCGCCGATTGCTTTTTTGGGCCCAGAGGAGTTCACCATGCCTTCAAAAAAAACCGCTTCCCGTGAGACCGAGCTCAGCCGACGCGAGCGTCAGATAATGGAAATCGTCTATCAACTTGGCGAAGCGAGCGTGGCGCAAGTTCGAACAGCGATGCCCAACGCGCCCGCTCGGAATTCGGTTCGCACCTTAATGGGGATTCTGGAACGCAAGGGTCATTTGCGCCATCGAATGTCCGAGCGCACGTATATCTACCGCCCAACGCGGCCGCCCGTGTTGGCGGGGCAATCGGCTGTTCGCCGAGTGATCGATACGTTTTTTTCGGGTTCGCTGGCGCAGGCGCTGGCCGTTTATTTGTCTCCGCCCGACGCCAAAATCAGTGAGGAAGAGCTTCGCCAGATCGAGACTCTGGTCCGCAACGCCAAAAAGAATGGAGGATAAGATGAATCTCTTCACGAATCTCGTCTCGCTTCAGGCGGCGGAATCCGGTTCTCTGCTTGCGATCCGATGCACGATCCAGGCCGGGTCCGTACTTGCTCTAGCATTGGTAGTCACATGGACGTTGCGTCGCACTTCCGCCGCCTTGTGCCACCTGATCCTATTGACGTCGCAAGTCGCGGCGATTGTTATCCCGATCGCTGCGCTCCTGATTCCCGGCCTTCCCATGCTCCCCGCCGTCGCAAATTTGCCTTGGCTTGTGCGGAGCGAGCAGATCCCGCCCCCAATGCCGCCGCGATCGATCAACGACAAAGCGGAGGAGACGACGAACGCGGGTTTGCCATCCGGAACTATCCCGTCTGCCATCGGCCCACGCGTAGATTCTGGCAAGACGAGTTCCGACATGTCGGAGGCATCGGTCGCGCGCGTGAACGAACGTGCGGAACGTGACGTGACTCCGCCGGCGAAAACCGGCGAGCGATCGACACTTGGTGCCGCAGCGTCTCGACGATTCCGTGAATCATCAGGTTCCCCACCGATGGAAAGTGATGGGATTTCTCGCGATCGGTTTCGTGCTCACGCTTCCGGTCACCGCCGTTTCCGAGAAGACTTCGCAGCAAAGGGCGAAGACCACAGCCGGACAACCGGACGGTGATCGCCAGATGAACGCGGTCAAATCGCTGAAAAAGCCCGGCAGCCAACGCCTCACGATACGTCGAATTCCTGACTCTGCTCCCATGGACTGGGAAAGCCAGCGGGTAGCGGGCGTCCGCGTTATTCGAGGGCGCGCCATCGACGAACAAGGGCAACCTGCGCCGAACGTCGATGTCGGCTTTAATTGGCATGCGCTTCACGGAGAACTGTCACCGAGCTCGCTTGCGATCACCGATCGTCTAGGGCAATTTGAATTGCCGCTTGGTCGGGCCGGGATTCTGATAGCCATGGACAAAACGCGCGAAAAAGGCGGCCTGACCATTCTGCAAAGTCCAGACAATGATGCACGACACCATGCCGCCTCCCAACAGGAGAATTCTGATACGCCGGTAGAAGTCGAGATTGCGCTGGTGCCGCTCGTTGATATCCAAGGCAGTTACTGGACAAAGGAAGCAAACTGCCGCCCCCGAAACGTTTGGACCATCGTGCAGAAGCTGCCCGAGGAAGTGGACGTGATCTCGCAAAGAGACGAATCGC
>DASSFG010000675.1:0-14534 GCA_035694685.1 Pirellulales bacterium | reverse complement strand
ACCGCTAGAAAGGCCTTTTGCGGCAACTCGCCCTGCTCTTTTTCGCGTTGCGTCCGCCGCCGCGGGCGGCGGACGCAACGCGAAAAAGAGCGGGGAGGGACCAGGTTGTCGCGGCAAGGCGATCTAGCGGTCAATCATCGCTCGACCGGGATAAACCCGGATCGGGGCGGAACAAAACCAGCGTAAAGCGGACGCGAAAACGATCGACATTTTGTACAAGCCCAACCTACCCTACGAACAAACCAAGCAACCTCCCGCCATGCAGCCGATTGAAATTGCCGAACCGTTGGCGGATTTTCCGGTGGTCATCGCCTGGCCGGTGCAATGGGGCGATCAGGACGCTTTTGGCCACGTCAACAACACCGTCTATTTCCGCTGGTGCGAATCGGCCCGCATCGAGTATCTCGACAAACTCGGCCTAAGCGACTTGATGCAGACCGAAGGAATCGGCCCCATTCTAGCGGCCATTTCCTGCAACTATCGGCGGCCCGTGACCTATCCCGACCAGGTGCAGATCGGCGCTCGGATCACGCGCATTGGCGGCCGTAGCCTGACGATGGAGCACCGTATCTATAGCGAGACCCAACGGCAGGTGGCGGCCGACTCGACCTCCACCATCGTCGTTTACGATTACAATCGGCAAGCCTCGCACGCCGTGCCCGACGACATCCGGAAAAAGATCGAGCTACTGGAAGGAAAGTCGCTGGGAGAATGAATTTGCCAGACGAATCCGCTTGCGTCAACTTCGCCGGCCTGCGCGTGGCCGCCTTTGAAAGCCGTCGCGCTACCGAGATGGCGCGGCTCATCGAGAAGTTTGGCGGGCGTCCGTCGGTCAGCCCGTCGATGCGCGAAGTGCCCGTGAGCGATTCGCGCGAAGCCGTCGACTTCGCGCATCGGTTGATCAGCGGCCAGGTCGACGTGGTGCTCTTTCTCACCGGCGTCGGCGCGCGGCAGCTCGTCAGCCAGGTCGAGAGGCATCTCGACCGCACGAGGTTCTTGAACTGCCTCTCCGACGTGACGACCATCGTCCGCGGCCCCAAACCTCTTTCCGTGCTGAAGGAGCTCGGCGTCGAACCGACGCACCGCGTGCCCGAGCCGAACACCTGGCGCGAATTGCTGCAAACGATCGACGAGCACGTGCCGATGGCCAATCAGACCGTGGCCTTGCAGGAATACGGCTTGCCCAATCCGAGCTTGATCGCGGGGCTGGAAGCCCGCGGCGCCACGGTGCTGCGCGTCAAGCTTTACAACTACGACTTTCCCGACGACATCGGCCCGCTGGAGAAAAACGTCCGCGCCTTCGTCGCCGGCGAGATCGATGTGGCGCTGTTTACGTCCGCCCACCAGGCGGTCAACCTGTTGAAGCTGGCCGAAGGGCTGGACCTGGCCGAGGAGTTGCGGCAGGCGTTTCGCAGCATCGTCGTGGCCTCGATCGGTCCCACGACCAGCGAAATGCTGCACGAGTGCGAGCTGCCGGTCGATCTGGAGCCGGAACATCCCAAGATGGGCCAGCTCGTGCAGGCCGCGGCCGCAAGGTCGGCAGACATATTGTCGCAGAAGCGCCGCCACGCGATGCGGATCGCCGACGTTGCACCTCGCACGTCAGCCGGTGCCGCACGCCCCGCCTGGCACGATAGTCCTTTCATGAAAGCCTGCCGCCGCGAGCCGTGCGACCAGGTGCCGATCTGGCTCATGCGGCAGGCGGGCCGCTACATGCCCGAATACCGCGAGGTGCGCGCCAAGACGAGCTTTCTCGAGCTGTGCAAAAACCCGCAGCTTTGCGCCGAGGTGATGATCACGGCGGTCGAGCGCCTCGGGGTCGATGCCGCGATTATTTTTTCCGACCTGCTGCCGATTCTCGAACCGATGGGGCTGGACCTGGAGTTCGCGCACGGCGAGGGGCCGGTGATCCATAACCCCGTGCGCGAAGCCGACGACGTCGATCGGCTCATCGAGCTGGAGAGCGTCGAATCGCTCCATTTCGTGATCGAGACCGTGCGGCTCACTCGGGCAGGCATCGCCGAGGCGATCCCGGTGATCGGCTTTGCCGGCGCCCCGTTTACGCTGGCCAGCTATGCGATTGAAGGCGGCGCCAGCCGGAGTTACTTGCACACCAAGACGCTGATGTATCGCGACGAGCCGGCTTGGAACTCCATCATGGGCCGCCTGGCCCGGGCCGTGACGCGTTATTTGAACGCACAAATTGCCGCCGGCGCTCAAGCGGTGCAACTCTTCGATAGCTGGGTCGGCTGCCTGGCGCCCGACGATTATCGCCGCTACGTTCTGCCGCACAATCGAGCAGTGATTGAGGGAATCACGCCCGGCGTACCGCTGATTCACTTCGCCACGGGCAACCCGGCGCTCGTGCCACTCACCGCCGAGGCGGGCGGAACGGTGATTGGCGTCGATTGGCGAATTCGTCTCGACGACGCCTGGCGCCAGCTTGGCGACCGGGCGATTCAAGGCAATCTCGACCCGCTCGTACTGCTGGCCGATCGCGGCGAAATTCGCCGCCGCGCGCTCGACATTCTCCGCCAGGCCGCCGGCCGCGCGGGACACATCTTCAACCTTGGACACGGCATTTTGCCTCAGACGCCGGTCGATAACGTGATTGCCCTCGTCGACGCCGTTCACGACCTAGGGCCGCAGGGCGGTAGTGACGGTTCGATCCAATCGCCGTCGACATCTTGATTGAACCGATGCACGCCAAGGATAGCCAAGGCTAAGCTGGCAGAGTCGCTTCAAGTTGAAGTTGATTCAGGCGAACCGGACGCGCGCCCATGTTCGAGATCAGCCGTTGGTTCGGCTCCTTTTTGTTGAGGCACAAGCCGTCCGCGCAACGCCGCTTGGCGCTTCCTTAGGCCCGAAAAGAACGCGTTGACGTCAAAGTTGTATTGTGCCGCTAGCTTTTCGCGGGATCGGTGAACCTCGGCGACAATGGGATCTTCCCACATGGCTATCCTCCCATGAGTTCTTCGGGCGTGCAGACAATCGGCATCTTGTGGCCCTGCTTCTGGCATACCAAAGCTATTCTTCGCCCAATTTGCGCGTTTGCCAAGTGCTTGCAATTCCAGGTCAAGAGATAGTCAATGGCATGGACGGCTGATACGGCAACATGGGCGGCATCGGGAAAGGCATGTGGTGGTAGAATGCCAGCAGCCATTATAGCCTGGGTCAGGGATTCAGCCGTCTCCGTAACATCAAGCGCCGGCAGGCTGCCGATGATCGCGAGTCGCTTTTGCACTTCCGTTGCATCGCCGAGTGATGCTTCGTCGATAACTACCTGGGAGACCAAGCATTCGAAGACAAGGTCACAACATTCGTAGACTTCGTTGAGGATCAGCTTGCAGTTAGCGGCGGAAAGCGCGTCGATGACAGTAAACTCCGAGCTCCGCTTACACGGCCACGTCTTGAGCAGCTTCGCAGTGGGGGCCGCAGTCCGGTGTTGAGCGAGACGCGCAGCCGCATCGTCCGCGAAGCCGAGCTTCACGCGATTAGGGTCGAGTTCCGGCACGAGTTGCACAACATAAAAGACGCCCACTACCGCTTCGACTTGCAGACCGTCCACCTCGTATCCCTGCTGCCGGCGAGCGGCGCGGATCCGGTCAGCCTCATGGGCGGTCACCGTAACGACAAGTTTATTGCCCGAATCAGGCGTATGCCGCTTTTGAGGAGTAATGCCGAGGCGCACAACGTAGCGACGGAAATGGGACCTGTCCACGCGCATTTCCCGCGCGAGACGCTGTAGAGGCACAAGCTGGTCAGTTCCTTCCATACAATCGAAGAGGCTAACTCGTGGTTCTATGACGATGCAGCCTGGATAATAGGCGGCCAATAACGGTGCGTCAATTGATGGCCTCCTCCAACCGTTCTTCTCGGCGATCGAGCGTTACCGGTCCCGATCGCGCGAGTCTGTGCCCGCATGCGACATTGCCGCCTCAGTGTATAATCGACTGGAACAAGTTGCTGGCGCGTTTGCGGAATCAGTCATGAGCACGGTAGCACGTTTTACCCTCGAAGAATTTGATCGCATGGTCGATGCCGCGGTCTTCAATCCGGATCGTCGCATCGAGCTTATCTTTGGAGCGTTGCATGAAATGAGCCCGGTAGGCCCTCGTCACCGACGCATTGTGGTCTTGTTAACCGAGTGGGCCAACGATCTCACCGCGGGGCTGCGAGACCGGCTTGCCGTCCAGGTTCAAAGCCCGCTCCGCTTACAAGCCCAGAGCAGCGGGCCAATCCCGGATATGTCGTGGATCGACCGGCAGTGTCTGGATGCGACGGTGCTGGCACAAGACAAGGTGCTTCTGGTAATTGAGGTGGCGGATTCCACGCTACCCCTGGATCGCGGACGAAAATCGAAGCTCTACGCCAAGGCCGGTGTACCGGATTACTGGATCGTGAACCTGGTGGATAACTGCGTGGAGGTCCGGCGCGATCCGAAAGGCACTCGCTATCAAACGATAACCACGCATTCGGCGGGCGAGGAAATTCGGCCCCTGCTATTTCCCGAGTGCCCGTTGCGGATCGGTTTGTTGTTCGGCTAAACGTTTTTTCGTGAATCAAAGCGAACCATGCTTGAAGGTTGCCCGCATCGCCGTGATCGGTGGTGGCATTACGGGCCTGGCGGCGGCGCACCGGCTGAAGGAACTCGCGCCGCAAGCGCGCGTCGCGCTGTTCGACGCCGGCGAGCAGTTGGGCGGCGTGCTGCAAACCGAACGGCACGATGGTTACCTGATCGAGCTAAGCGCCGATAACTTCATTACCAACGTGCCCTGGGGCGTCGATCTCTGCCGCCGTCTCGGGCTAGCCGAACAATTGTTGCCGACGCACGAGTCAGAGCGCCGTGCCTTCGTAGTCCGTCAAGGTCGGCTGCTCGCCGTACCGTTGGGATTTCATCTGTTGCGCCCCAGCCGCGTTTGGCCCGTCGTGCGGTCGCCGCTGTTGAGCTGGCCCGGCAAGTTGCGTTTGCTTTGTGAAGCATTCGTACGGCCGCAACGCACCGCCGGCGACGAGAGCCTGGCGTCGTTTGCGCGGCGGCGGCTGGGCCGTGAAGCGTTTGAACGACTGGTACAGCCGCTCGTCGCCGGCATCTACACGGCCGACGCCGAGCAGCTCAGCATGGCCGCCGCCCTGCCTAGGTTCTTTGAGATGGAACGCGCTCACGGCAGCCTGTTGCGCGCCGCCTGGCGTGAGAGAGCTCGTGGGGCTGACGGCAATGCTTCTAGCGGCGCGCGCTACGGGCTGTTCGTGGCCCCGCGCGATGGCATGTCGAGCCTGGTGGCCGCCCTCGCGGGCAAATTGGAGCACGCCGGAGTGGAACGATACGGCACTGTCGCGCAGCTCGACTGGAATGGTCAACTTTGGTCGGTCACGACGGACCAGGCGACGCGCGAATTCGACGCCGTCATTCTGGCTTTACCGGCGCACGCGGCGGCCGGCTTGCTGAGCTCAGTCAGTCAGGAATTGGCCGCCGAACTGAACCGCATTCCTTATGCCGGCAGCGCGATCGTCGTGCTGGGGTATCGGCGGGAACAGCTTTCTCGAGGATTGGAGGGATTTGGGTTTGTCGTGCCGGCCATCGAACGGCGAAACATCCTGGCGGCCAGTTTTAGCAGCAGCAAGTTTGACGGCCGAGCGCCCGCCGATCGAGTTCTGATCCGCGTCTTTTTGGGCGGGGCAGAGCGGCCCGACCAGCTTGAGCTCGACGACCGCACGCTCGTCGAACTGGCCACGGGCGAACTGACCGGGTTGCTGGGCGTACAAGGCCCGCCGGAATTGACGCGCGTGGTGCGTTGGCCGCGCAGCATGCCGCAGTACCACATCGGCCACGTCGAGCTCGTCGAGCGCATAGAAAAGCTCGCTGCGCAGTGGCCCACGCTCGCCTTGGCGGGCAACGCCTATCACGGCGTCGGCGTACCCAATTGCATCCACAGCGGCGAACAAGCCGCCCAACGTGTGCTCGCTCCCTTTGGAGTGCGGTAATTTATTACCGCTTTTCGTCTTTGGAGTGCGGTAATTTATTACCGCTTTTGCTTGCGGCGGAGCCGCTTTCTTTCCTTTGTCTTCCTTTCCGTGCATTGTGCTCGCTCGCGCGTTACACTCCCTTGCATGACCAGCCATGAACCACAACTCCAAGCGACTCCCCGCCGCTGGTTGCAAGTTCGCTTGGCGACCATACTGATCGTCATCGCAGGATTATGTGCCTGGCTCGCCTACTTTGTAAATCGCGGCCATCGGGAACGAATGGCGATCGTCGAACTCGACAGGGCGGGCGTCTACGCGACCACGGCTTCCAACGCTCCCGATTGGGCGCCTGCTTGGCTCGACAGGGCTTGTTTTCAATTTGTCATCGCCGTGAATTGCTCCGGTCCAAATGGCTGGCGTCAAAATGATTTTGGCCACGTTTCTGATCCGTCGGCGCCACTGTCAGACATCGAATTGTATTTCCTGCTGCAGGCAGACCAGGGCGATCGGCACGATGGACGGATTGTAACCGACGAACTGATGCCTAACATTGCTGCATTCCGAAATTGCAAGGCGCTCTATTTGACGAACGCTAAGATCAGTGATCGAGGCTTTGCGCATTTGGCCGCTCTCAAGGAAATCCAACTGTTGTGGGCGAATGGCACGCAGATCACCGACGCAGGCTTGGAACATCTCTCGAATAAGATGCATTTGCGCCACTTGGTGTTTTACGATACTGCGGTGACGGACGAAGTCGCCGAAAAGCTGCAGAGATTGCTCCCTGATTGCCATATCGTGCGGTGAAGGCGGCGGTCGCGTCGGACGTTCATCGGCAAAAGAAAGCCGCTCCGCGGCGAGGTAAAGCGGCGATGAATCGCCGCACTCCAAAAACAGGCTGTCAGGAGGTAAGATCATGGTATGTTGCAGATTGGCGTAGGGTTCTGCTTGTTGATGGCCTCGCCGGCGTTCGCGGGCGATGCGCCCGACTATCAGCGCGCGGTCAAGCCGCTGCTCAAGCAGCGTTGCTATGCCTGCCACGGCGCGCTGAAGCAAGAAAGCAACTTGCGGCTCGACACGGCCGCTGCCATTCGCGCCGGCGGCGACAGTGGACCAACCATTGTTCCCGGCAAGCCGGCGGAGAGCCTGCTTTTGGCCCGCGTCAGTTCGTCCGACGACGGCCAGCGCATGCCGCCGGAAGGCAAGCCACTCACAGCGGAGCAGATTGCGACGTTGTCAGCCTGGGTTGGCGGCGGTGCGATTTCGCCGTCCGACGAATTGCCCGAGCCTGACCCACGGCAACATTGGGCCTTCCAGCCGCCACGCCGGCCGGCGTTGCCAACCGTCGCGTCCGACGGCAGCTCCGTGGGGGCGATCGATGCTTTGATTGCCGACGAGCAGCGGCGGCACGGGCTGAAGAGCGTGGCGTCAGCGCCCAAATCACTGCTGTTGCGACGCGTCTATCTCGACCTGATTGGGCTACCGCCCACGCGCGGCGAGTTGCATGCCTTCCTGGCCGACGAGCGGCCCGATGCCTACGAGCGTGTGGTGGAGGCCTTGCTGGCCAGCCCGCATTACGGCGAACGCTGGGGACGTCATTGGATGGACGTCTGGCGTTATAGCGATTGGTTCGGGCTGGGCGACCAGTTGCGCAATAGCCAGAAGCATATCTGGCACTGGCGAGATTGGATCGTCGAGTCGCTGAACGCCGACAAGCCCTACGATCGCATGATCATGGAAATGCTGGCCGGCGACGAGCTTGCTCCAACCGACCACGCGACGTTGCGGGCCACGGGTTTCCTGGCCCGCAACTATTACCTCTTCAATCGCACGACCTGGCTCGACGACACGATCGAGCACACGTCGAAGGCGTTCCTGGGCCTGACGATCAACTGCGCCAAGTGCCATGATCACAAGTACGATCCGATCTCGCAACTCGATTATTATCGGCTGCGGGCCGTGTTTGAACCGCACCAGGTGCGGCTCGACGAGCTGCCGGGCGAGGTGAATTTGGAACGCGACGGACTGCCGCGCGTCTTCGACGCCCATCTCGACGCCCGCACGTGGTTGCACAAGCGCGGCAACGAGAAAGATCCCGACCCTGAGCGCGTCATTGAGCCTGGAGTGCCGGCGGTGTTGGCCAACGGCGACTTTGCCCTGACTCCAAAGGAGCTGCCGCCCGAAGCATTCAATCCGGCGGCTCAAACGTTCGTACTGGAAGACCAGTTGCGGGCCGCGGAACAAGAGATCGACCAGAAGCGAGCCCGGCTGGCAGAAGCGCGCACGGCGCTTGCGGCGGCGGAAAAGCGTGAAGCTGAGCAACCGTCGCCGACGGGTGCGTCAGAAGGCAAGCTAGTCCTTGAAGATGACTTCGCCCAAGAGAAGGCCGACGTCTGGGATCGCGGGCCGGGCGATTGGAAGTATGCAGAAGGTCATCTCGTCCAATCGCAAACCGGCGCCGCAAGAAGCTACGTGCGTGTCCGGCAGAGTCCTCCTGCTGATTTTCACGCGCGGCTCAAAATCAAGATCATCGGGGGCGAGATGTGGCGATCGGTCGGCTTGGCATTCGACGCCGTGAGCGACCGCGAGAAACTGGTTTACATCAGCGCCTATGCCGGCGGACCCAAGCTGCAAATTGCCTACCGCGCGGCCGGCGCCGACTACGTTTACCCGCCGCAAGGCGCGCAGGCTCGGACTTTTGAGCCGGGCAGGGTTTATGAGCTTGAAGTAAAACTCCGCGGACGGCTGGTGAACGTACTCATCGATGACGACCAAGCGCTGGCTTTTTGGCTGCCTGTCGAGCGCGAGCCGGGCAAAATCGACGTGATCACGTTTGACGCTTCGGCCGAATTCCATCGCTTCGAGCTGCGAGAGCTGCCCGCCGACGTGGCTTTAGTACAAGCGCCTGGCGCGGGACCGTCGGCGCTAAGTGTCGCGCAGGCGCGCACTGCGGCCATGGTGGCTGAAGGCGTGCTAACTGTCTCGGAAGCTCGTCCCGAAATGCTTCGCGCCTCTCACGCCGCGCTGGTGGCCGCGTGCCGTGGAGCAACCGGCGAAGAGTTGGAGAAGCTGGTCAGTGCCGCGGCGCTCGCCACGCGAAAGTATGAGCGGGCAAAGGCCGCAGAGCAGGTCGCATTGGCGGAACAGAAAGTCGCCTCCGCCGATGACAAGACTAAGCCCGAAGCCGAAAAGCAGCTCGCCGCGGCGCGCGAGATGTTGGCGAAGGCTGAAAACGCGGCCAACGAGCCGGGCCAGAATTATACGCCCCTGCGAGCCTCGCTTAAGGCGTTGGAAGGGCCGGATGAAAAACCCGAATCGCGCGACGCCGCTTACCCGCGGGTGAGCACCGGCCGCCGCACGGCGCTGGCGCAATGGATTGTGGCCCGCGACAACCCCCTGACCGCGCGCGTGGCCGTCAATCACCTTTGGCTGCGTCACTTCGGGCAGCCACTGGTCGAATCGGTCGACGATTTCGGCCGCCGCGCGCCGGCGCCTCCGCTGCAAAACGTGCTTGATTGGCTGGCGGTGGAACTGATGGAGCATGACTGGAGCATGAAACACGTGCATCGGCTGATCGTCACGTCGGCCGCCTATCGACGCAGCGCTTCCATCGCCGATGCGGACCAGGCAACCGTCGAGCGCGATCCCAACAACCGCTATTTTTGGCGGCGGCGGCCGATGCGTATGGAATCGCAAACTGTGCGCGATAGTTTGCTGCAACTGGCCGGTGTACTCGACGAACGGCTCGGCGGTCCAACGATCGACCCGCGCCAGGACGCGGTCACTTTCCGCCGCAGCCTCTACTTCACGCACTCGCGCGACGACCGCAACGAGTTTCTGGCCATGTTCGACGACGCCGACATTCTGGCCTGCTATCGCCGCACGGAAAGCGTCGTGCCCCAGCAAGCACTCACTATGGCCAATAGCCGCCTGACGCTCGACATGGCGAGGCGCTTAGCCGAGCGATTGGCCGTTGAGCTAGGTCTCGTCGACGACGCGACTTTTGCAACCGCCGCATTCGAGGCGATTCTCTGCACGCCGCCGAATGACACCGAGCGCGTCGCCTGTTTGGAAGTTCTCGCGTCGCTTAAGCGCGTGCTTGCCTCGCAGAACCATCCGCAGGCCGCCATCCGCGCCCGCCAGGATTTCGTGCATGCGCTGTTGAACCACAACGATTTTGTGACGATCCGATGAAGTAGATCGCATCAGGCAAGCGGCATGCGCTATCGCGGCGTTTGCAGTTTTCAGACCACTCTGAGCAGCCACACTCACAACCAGATGGCGGGTGAAACGTTGAAATGCTCGGAAAGTTTGCGCACGTTGCTCTTACTCAGCTCGCGCCGGCCGGCCCGCACATTGGAAAGCAAGTTGGCCGAAATGCCTGTCGCTTTCGCCAACTGAGCTTGCGTCGTGCCTCGCGACTCTAGCAGGTGGTCGAGCATCTCGCCTTACGTTACCTGTGGTGCGCCCAATTGCGACGATTCATATTTTTCGACAAGCATGCTCAACAACTCCAGATAATCGCGCTCGTCCGCTGACAACTTCGGCAAGCGCATGAGGCGGTCGACCTCCCGATAGGCGACGGCCAATTGCTTCTTAGACCGAATGGGCCTCGGTGCAAATACCTGCACGAGCGTCATAAAATCATGGCCGGGGGCCACGCTAATCATGATCGACAATCCTCCTTCCACGAACCTTTGTCATAGTCGGCGTGCGTAAGCACGTGTTTGATGTAAACGGTCCCGTCGTTCTCCCGAGTAGGCGAAGACGATTTTCACGATTAAGCGGTAACGGTTCCTGCACACGTTGAAGACGTAGCAATCACCGATGCGGTCCACCGAGTCGTAGGCGGCTTTTACTTCGTTCGGGTTTTCCCAACGAGCGTGCGAGACGTTCTTCCACCATGCATCCAGCCACGTCCGGGCATCGGAGTGCTTGTCGCTAAACTGACGAAGGATCGGCCGGGCAATGATGTGCATTTTTCGCCTATTTCCGCGACTGTTTACATTTTGTAATCTAGGAAGCTTACGGCGGCAAGCCCTTATCAGTCGGAAGGGTCGTGACTCAATGAGGCCACTTTGTGTATGATTGATTTCATTGAAGCACCTGCATCACATTCGACTTTCAATGCGAGAGAAACCATCGTGCCGCTGCCATACCAGGCGCTCGTTCGTCTTGGACGGCGCCCGCGGCATCGCCGGTGTTGCAATGGCCGCGATGCTGGCGCGCGACGCTCAGACTGAGGAATTCATTCCCCCCGATGGGCGACCGCATTTTTCGCCCCGGGCGAAGAGCGTGATTTGGCTGTTTATGCGGGGCGGCGTCAGCCATATCGAGAGCTTCGATCCAAAACCGGCGCTCGAACGCTACGCCGGTAAGTCGCTCGCTGAAACGCCCTACGCCGACGTGCAAAACCCCGAGCGGCTGAAAAAGGTGCGCGTGGTGGTGGTCAACGACGCCAACGGCCAGCAACGGAACGTCATCTACCCCACGCAAATCGGCTTCAAAAAATACGGCCAGAGCGGCATCGAAGTCAGCGATTGGTTCCCTCATATCGGCAGCGTGATCGACGACGTGTCCGTCGTCCGCTCGATGTGGACCAGCGACGACAACCACGGCGCCCAGGTGCAGTTTCACTCCGGGCGGCACATGCTCGACGGTTTTTTTCCGACCATCGGGGCTTGGATCAACTACGGCCTGGGCACCCTCAACGAAAACCTGCCGCAGTTCATCTCGATGGGGCCGCGCTATTTCGATACCCGCGACGGGCATTACCTCGGCCCGGCCTACGATGCCGTGCCGCTGGCGGTCGATCCGGCCAATCCGCTGCCTTTCGCCAAACCGCAACTCGACCTGTCGCCAGCGGAGCAGGAACTGGAGTTCGAACTGATCGGCCGGCTCGATCGAGCGGCCGCCGAGCGGTTCCCCGACGACGATTCGCTCCGCGCGCGCCTGAAGAGCTACGAGCTGGCGTTTCGCATGCAGACGGCGGTGCCGGAGGTGATCCGTTTCGACAGCGAGACTGCCGCCACGCACAAGCTGTATGGGCTCGATCAACCAACGACGCGGCCTTTCGGAATGCAGCTTTTGGCCGCCCGGCGGCTGGTGGAACGGGGCGTGCGATTCATCCAGATCATGCACGGCGACGGCGCGGCCGGCGCCTGGGACGCGCACTCCAACCTGCAGGCCAATCACTCGAGCCTGGCCGCCCAGGTCGATTTGCCGGTCGCCGGGCTGCTCGGCGACTTGAAGCAGCGCGGCATGCTCGACGATACGATCGTGGTGTTCGCCACGGAGTTTGGCCGCACGCCCGGTTCGCAAGGAGGCAACGGCCGCGATCACCATCCCTACGGCTTTTCGGTGCTGCTGGCAGGCGGCGGCCTGAAGGGCGGCGTGGTTCACGGCGCCACCGACGAGATCGGCTTCCATGCCGTCGAGCATCCGCATTACGTGACCGACGTCCACGCCACGCTGATGCGCCAACTCGGTCTCGACGCCCGGCGGCTGGAAGTGCCCGGCCACAAGCGGCTCGAAATCGACTACGGCGAGCCGATCGAAGAAATCATCGCGTAGCGAATCATCGTAGGGTGGGACGAGCGAAGCGAGTCCCACCGCTATTGTTATGGTGGGACTCGCTTCGCTCGTCCCACCCTACGCACAACGCTGCCATCAATACGCGTTTGACAGATCGCCCCATGAAGATTACTGCCATTGAAACGCTGGTTTGCCATGCCCGCATGCGGAACTGGGTGTTCGTCAAAGTGCTCACCGATGAGCCGGGGCTGTTCGGTTGGGGAGAAGCGACGCTCGAATGGCACACCCGCAGCATTGTCGGCGCCATCGAAGATCTGGCCAGCTTGCTGATCGGGCAGGATCCGACGAGGGTCGAACATCTGTGGCAGATGATGTGGCGGCAGCATTTCTGGCACGGGCACGGCATCGTCCGTTCGACCGCCATCGCCGGCATCGACCTTGCCTTGTGGGACATCGTCGGAAAGCTGCACGGGGTTCCCTGCCACAAATTGTGGGGCGGCCCGGTGCGCGATTCGATCCGCCTTTATTGCCATTTGGGCGGCGGCGATATGGAGCGGTTTTACGAAACGCCTGTCGACAATGCCCGGCAGTTCGCTGACTTGGCGCGCGAAGCCGTATCGGACGGGTTCAGCGCTTTCAAGTCGATGGCCGTGCCGCCGACCATGCCGCTCGAGGGCCTGAAGCCCGTCAAGGCGGCCGAGGCTTGCGTCGCCGCCATGCGCGAGGCGGTGGGCGACAGCGTCGACATCATGGTCGATTGCCACGCTCGACCGTCGCCGGCCATGGGCATGCGGTTCGCGCGTGCGCTGGAACCTTATGGACTCTACTTTCTCGAAGAGCCATGCTGGCCGGAAAGCATCGACGGGCTGGCCGCCATCAACCGCGCCGTCGGCACCGCCATCGCCACCGGCGAGCGAATCACGCACTTGGCCGGCTTTCGCGAGCTGTTTGCGCGGCGCGCTTGCGAAGTCTGTCAGCTCGACATCAGTCACTGCGGCGGCTTCAGCGAGTCGCGTCGCGTGGCCGCCCTGGCCGACGCTTATCGAATCGCCTTGGCGCCGCACAATCCGCAAGGCCCGGTCAGCACCGCCGCCTCGCTGGAATTCGGTTTTTCACAGCCGAGCTACATTATTTGTGAATCGGTACATAGCGACGTTCCCTGGCGGCAAGACGTCGTCGCAGAAGGTTTTGGTGTCAATGCGAAGACCAGAACTGTGACACCCAACATGAGGCCGGGGCTAGGCATCGAGATCGACGAAGCCGAAGTGCGGCGTCACCCGTTCCAGCAAGAGCTGCTTCAGCGCGTCTTCTACCGCGACGGCGCCGTCGGCGACTGGTAAAGCTGAGGTGGCCAATCCGCAAACCGTGGCGTCAGCGTCGGCTAGGTACATCCCAGTTCGTTCTTTGCATGATTCCATGCAATTCCACCTTAAAGTTCCGCCACGGCTGGGCTTGTTCCATATAGGGCAAGAGCATGCCTAGCTCCTTTTCGTATTCTGGTGGGCTGTCAAAGAATTCTCCGGTCTCATAGGCTCGCATCTCCCAGGTTTGTCCGGCGGATGGTGGGGGGCTCTTTTTGCTTTCGTCATCCTTGTCCCACGGCGGGCGCGGGTACCTGGCGTGCACAACCGATTGATGGAAAACGACTGGCTCGTCGAGCGCTTTCTCATTGACGTGCGTGACCTGAAACGACGGGCCAGAATCCTTTGGGCTTTGACGCCGCTGCCACGTCCCACGAATGTTCAGCATCGTCTTCAGGGGGCTTCCGAGGCTACCAATGACAACTGCTTTTCCCGAATCTAAGTCGTCCGCGGAAACGCTGGCGACATGCTCACGGCCCTCCAGTTCCTTGATGCGCTTCTTGGCGCCCACTAGCTCTTCCGCAAGTTGCCGCATGATGCTCCCAGTCTTAGCATTGCTCTCCTGTTCGGCCCTAAGCGCGCTCCGCAGATCGTTTGCCTCGCGCATAGTGACGGCCATGCCGGCGAAAAAGCTCGCGGTCGCCAGGACAATGGCAAGTAAGACTCGGATGCTGA
>DASSFG010000674.1:0-5018 GCA_035694685.1 Pirellulales bacterium | reverse complement strand
ACCGAGGCGACAATTATTGCTCCACCCTAGTTTGTGTCGACTACAGTCCTACCGTGCTCAGTATCGGCAATTTCAAAACACGCGTTTGTCAGGGGACAAGCCGTCGGGCATTCCTGCGCCTGGGAACGGCTTTGCCCCTCGCCGGCGCGCTGCCGACGCTGGCCGGTAGCGCCGAGGCAAACGAATACGGCAAGGTGCGGGCGAAGAGCGTCATCTTTGTTTGGCTCTGGGGTGCGCCAAGCCATTTAGACACCTTCGATCCAAAACCGAAGGCGCCAAACACGCACCGCGGGCCGTTCTCGCCGATCGCTACCCGCACGCCGGGCGTGCAGTTTAGCGAGTTGCTGCCCAGGCTGGCGGCACGGAGCGATCGTTTTTCGCTCGTCCGCTCCAATCGCACGACCGCGCCGGGACATCCCGATGCAGGCACCGTGGCGCTCACCGGCGCACCCGAAGCGCCCGGCCCCGTGTGGCCGAACTTCGGCTCCATCGTCGCTCGCCATCGCGCGCATGGGGCCTTGCCCCCGTTCGTATCGGTCGGCCGCGGTATTCCGCGCGACGTGGTGCGGCCCATCGTCGGATATGGCGGCGGCCAATGGGGAAAGGCCTACGATCCGTTCCAGCTTTCGTGCTCCGAGCTGGGCGACGTCGATATGCCCGAGCTGAAGCTCATCAAGGGCCTTTCGCCCCAGCGGCTGGCCGATCGCAGTCTGCTGCGGGCAACGCTCGACGAAGCGCGGCGGCGGCTGGAGGACTCGCGCGTGCTCGACTGGAACCAGACCTATCAGTCGGCTAACGCCCTGCTGTCGTCGCCCGAAGCGCGGCGGGCGCTCGATCTGACGCAAGAGAGCGAGGCCACGCGTGCGGCCTACGGGCAGACCTCGTTCGGGCAAAGCTGCCTGTTGGCGCGGCGATTGGTCGACGCCCGCGTGCCGTACATCCAGGTAAACTGGAGCCAGTACGTCGAGGCGATGACTCCCAACTGCGATTTCGGTTGGGACACGCACATCTACAACTTCGAGTTGCTGGCCGACCGGCACGGGCCGATTTTCGACCGGGCCTTTTCCGCCCTGCTCGACGACTTGTACGACCGCGGCCTGCTCGACTCGACGCTCGTCGTGGCGATGGGTGAATTCGGCCGCACACCCAAGATCAACGGTCAGGCCGCCCGCGATCATTGGCCGAATTGCTATTTCTCGCTTTGGGCAGGCGGCGGCGTGCAAGCCGGCCGCACCATCGGCGCGAGCGACCCACTAGGCCAAGAGCCGCTGACGGCTCCCATCAGCCCTGCGATGGTCGGCACGACGATCTGCGAGTTGGCCGGCCTCAGCTCTCAAGTGCGTGCGGAGATGCGGGCCTTGCCCGGCGGCCAGGTGATTCATGAGTTGCTGTAAACGCCTCCCCCTCGCCTACGCGCTGATAGCCATCGCCGCTCTGATGTCTGGCGCTCGGGCTGCTGAACCGACGCGTTTGACGGACGATGGCCGGCTGAAAATGGATCCGGTCTTCGTCAACGACGGGGCAGCCGTCGTCTTCACCGTGCTCGAAACGCCGACGCAAACCAGCCTTGTTCGATTGCAGCTCGCAGACGGCCGCCAAGAGCGGCTGCACCCCAAGGCGACGACCGCGGAGTTTGAGGCGACGTTCTCCGCCGACGACCGGTATTGTGCCTACGTGCAAAGCCGGGGCAATTTGTCGTTGAGGCTGGTGATCGACGACACGCGTGACGACAAACAATACTTTTTTGAGCCGGGCGGCGGCTTTTCCGGCATGCGGCATCCGTCGATTTCCGCAGCGGCCGGTCGGGTTGTCTTCAGCATCCCGCGTGCCGGCGGCCAGCAGATCGTCGCAGCCAACTTGCAGGCGGCAGATCGCAAAGAACTGACGCAAGGCGACAGTCTCAACTTCTGGCCCTCGTACTCACCCGACGAGCGATCGATCGCCTTCGGCTCCAGCCGCGACGGCGACTTCGACATCTACCTAATGAACGCCGACGGCGGCGATGTACGCCGCTTGACCGAAAGCCCCGGCCGCGACATGCGCCCGGCGTGGTCGCCCGATGGCCGCCGGATTGCCTTTACCAGCTCGCGAGACCGTAATACCGAGATCTACGTTATTGCCACCGATGGAGCCGGCTTGCTGCGAATCACCGATCACCCCGAACAAGACGACTACGCCTGCTGGCATCCCGACGGAAAGCGGATGGCCGTCGTCAGCGAACGGTCGGGAAAGTTCGATCTTTATCTCGTCGATGTGCCATGATCGGCAGCGCGCTGCCGATCACGGACTAAATAGCAGTGCGCGATTACCGGATATCGAATAGGTCAAGCGGCAACGGTGGCTGGGGCAGAGCCGCGACGCGGACCTGATTCTCGAGAAAGGCGTTGCCGCGGCGATGCCCCGGCAATGCAGCCACCGGGGCATCGCTGGCCGGCAGGGCGTCTGACGAGTGCTCGGTCGAACGCGGCCAGCTTTGCCCCAGCCACCGATCAAGTTGCGGCGCGGTAATCGCGCACGGCTATTTAGAACAACCACCCGCCAAGTTGCTAGGCCGGACTCGCATGTGGCCCAGCCGCCCTCGGCTGGGTCGCGGTCGCCGGAGGCGACCGATCGACAGCCGAGGGCGGCTCCCACATTGTTCCTGCCATTCAGGCGGGTGGTTGATTTAGAAGGCCGCCTCCGCTGACAAAACGCCAGGCACTCCGTGGCGGCGACGTCGTCGAGCGCCGTCGGCCGCCACAGAGTGCCGGCATATTCTCACACGGTGGTTTAGACCACTTGCGTGTGACCGGGAACGGCAATTACCGGGGTCGGAGCTGCAGCGTCCCAGGCGTACTGCTGGGGCGCCAGGCTAATCTTCGAGTTGATCGCTTCTTCCCAACTGATCATCTTGCCCGAATAGGTACACATGCGGCCGAAGATGGCGGTCATGGTACTCAGTGCGCCGTACTCCGCTTCGTTGTACGGATTACCTGAGAGGATACCGGCAATCAGATCTTGGTGCTCTTGCACATAGGGCCGGTCTGGATTGCCACGCTCCGCGCGATATTGCCATTTTTCGCCCCCTTTCACCTCAATGCGGTGGTCGCGATCGTAATTGTCCGCCACGCCTTTGGTGCCGTGCAGATGCTCCGAGACGCTGTCCCAACAGTTGGGAATGTGGCGGCAATAGCTAAACAGCCGTGAACCGTCGGCATACTCGAACTCGACTGCATGGTGATCGTAGATCTCTCCGAAGTCCTGGCCCGTGCGTACCTGGCGTCCGCCCATGCCTTGCGCTTTGACCGGGTACGCGTTCTTGACCCAGTTAATCACGTCGAGGTTGTGAATGTGCTGCTCGACAATGTGATCGCCGCAGAGCCAGTTGAAGTAGTACCAATTTCGCATCTGGTACTCCATGTCTGTTTGGCCCGGCAAACGCGGCTTGACCCATACGCCTGGGTTGTTCCAATAAGCGCGCATGTACAGAATGTCGCCGATCGTGCCGTCCTGCAATCGCTGGATGGTCTCCAAGTAGCCCTTCTGATGGCGGCGCTGCAATCCTACGCCGACGCCGAGTCCCTTCTCTTTGGCCTTCTTGGCGGCGTCGAGCACGGCCCGCACGCCGGGAGCGTCGACGGCCACCGGCTTTTCCATGAAGACGTGCTTGCCTGCGTCGACTGCGGCGGCGAAGTGAATCGGACGGAAGCCCGGCGGCGTGGCGAGAATTACCAGATCGACGCCCGCCTCGAGCACCTTCTTATAGGCGTCGAAACCGACGAACTGCCGGTCTTTCGGCACGTCGATTTTGGCTGAAAAGTTGCCTTCCTTCTGAATGTTGCTCAGGCTGTCGTTGAGGCGATCTTCGAAAGCGTCACCCATGGCCACCAGTTTGATCTTGTGGTCGGTGCTCATGGCGTCGCGGATGGCCCCCGAGCCACGGCTGCCGCAACCGATCAGGCCGATCTTGATCGTGTCGTCGCTGCCGGCGTGGGCGCTGCGCACAACGTCCAGGCTGCCGACCAGCGTGCCGCCGACTGCCGCCGCGGTCGACGTCTTGAGAAAATTACGGCGCGAACGGACTTCGCGACGGGGCTGCTGATTTTGTTCGCTCATCTTACTTGTCTCCATGAAGGGTTGGGGAGGACGCTGAATGTCGAATGACGAAGCACGAATGACGAAAGAATGACGAAGCACGAATGGACCTCTTCGTGCTTCGTCATTCGACATTCATTCGTCATTCCGTCATTTGTCATTCGTCATTACTACTACTGCCGGTTGGTATCAATCACGTCGAGGTTCAACTCGTATTTTGCCTTCTCCTCGTCGCTTGGCTCGGCGAGTGGCCGCACGACGCGGAAGCCGACGAATTGCGCATCAGTATAATACCAGATGCTCTGCGGCACCTGTGGGTCTTGCTGCTTCCAGTCTTTTTCGCTCCCTCGTCGGGCGGCGCTGCGCAACAGCGGGGGGTCGTCGTCCCAACTGCCGCCGCGCACGATGCACGGCTCGACGGTGGTCGGCACGGCCAGCGGGTTATCGGCTACTTTGCCGGAAAATTGTTGGTAAAAGTCAGGCAGGTACTGGTCGGTGCACCACTCGGCCACATTGCCGTGAATGTCGTAGAGGCCCCAAGGATTGGGCTTTTTCTGGCCCACCTGGTGATACGCGTCGTGGCTGTTGCCGTAGAACCAGGCGTAATCGACCAGCTTGGCCGGATCGTCGCCAAAGGAATAGGCCGTCTTCGTGCCGGCACGGCAGGCGTATTCCCATTCGGCTTCGGTCGGCAGTCGGTAATAGCGGCCGGTCTTGGCGCTCAGCCACTGGCAATACTTTTTGGCCGCAAGTTGCGTCATGCAAATGGCCGGGAACCGCGGCTTGCCCATGCCAAAGCTCATGTCGGTATACGGCTTGGTCGGCCGGGTGACCGCGTCGGCCAGCTTGTCGAGCTCGCCAGGCTGCTTGTTCATGATCCTGCGGCGGGCCACGTCGAGGCTGAACATGAAGACCTCGTATTCGTCCCAGGTGACTTCATGCTT
>DASSFG010000673.1:0-13975 GCA_035694685.1 Pirellulales bacterium | reverse complement strand
ATGAGCGCGGACGACGCCTGCCAGGCTATGACGGTCCGTCACCGCCAATGCCCGATAACCCAAGGCGGCGGCTTGGGCCGCCAGCTCGTCGGCATGCGACGCGCCTTCCAGGAACGAAAAGTTGGTCTTGGCGTGCAGCTCGGCATAGGCTGGTCCCGCAGGAGGCGCCGCGGCGCTTCGTTCGGGCTTGGGCCGTCGTTTACAAGGAGGCAGGTCGGGCATGTCCGGGCGTTGCGAATGAAACCAATACGTGTACAGGCGTGATAATATACTACAGTATCTTATGATTGTATGTCAAACCTGATCGCCGGTTCTGAAACGGATAAAAATACCAGAGCCAAGCGTCGTCATCGAAAGGTCACCGGCGCGGATCGGCCGCTACGGCCTCCAGTCCCGTAGGGACGACAGAGTTTAGCCGTGGGCGCAAGCCCACGGACCCGAGACGCCGACGATCCGCACAGCCGCGTGGCGACGGCAGAGGCGCGGCGGTATCTATGTCGCCGCTACGCGGCTTACTTAGTTTGCGGTATCGATACCGTGGGCTTGCGCCCACGGCTAAACTCTGTCGCCGCTCCGCGGCTGGGGACGACACCGGGTTGACGGAGAAAACGGCAACGGCTCGCTGGGGCGTTTCGCCCAACAAACTCTCCGGCCGCGCAGGTCACCGCGGGACTAGTGCCAGCGTGCAACTTACCGCACAATGAAGGCTGTAAAGTAACAGTACAGCGCTGCCTTGCGTAAAGTTCCGCGGTTCCACATGCCCCTACCTACGAGCATCGTGCGATTTGCCATTGCTCCCGTTCTGGGATGGTGGTTCGTCGCGCTGGTCGCCGCCGTGCTGCTGGCATTGCTGTGGTTTGGGCTCGGTCGCGATCGGGCAGGACGCGGCCGTCGCACGGTGCTGGTTCTGTTGCGATTGCTCATTATCGTGCTGGTCGTGTTGGCCATGCTGCGACCGACACTGGTCTGGACCAAAACGACCAAACAGGCCGCCACGCTGTTGGTGCTCGTCGACCGGTCGCGGAGCATGCTGGTGACCGACATGGTGGGCAAGAAAAGCCGCTGGGACGCCGCCCAGGCGGCCCTGCGAGATTCCTTGCCGGCGTTCGACGAGCTCTCGAAAGACTTGGAAATCAAGTTTTATGAGTTCGGCGACGAGGCCCATCCAATCGAGTACAGCCCCGGCAAGCTCGGCATGTCCGCTGCACCCGAGGGCCTGCAAACTGCCATTGGTTCCTCCTTGGAACAAGTGCTCAAAGCGCAGGCCGGCAAAAGGCTGGCGGGAGTGATTCTGCTCAGCGACGGGGCGCAGCGGGCCTACGCGCCGCACGACTTGCCGCCGCAAATTCCCGTCCGGCGCATGGCCGACCTCGGTTATGCACTCTACGCGGTGCCATTCGGCCAGGGGCGTGGTCCCGGCCAGACACGCGATATCGCCCTCGACGAGCTCTCGGTTCCGGCAACGGTGTTTGTCAAAAACCAGTTGCCGGCCAACGCGTTGGTGCGGATAGAAGGTTTTGAAGGCAAGGACCTGCCGGTTCAGCTTCAGGTTGAGACGTCGCCCGGCAAGATGGAAACGGTCGCGAACAAACAGATCGCCGCACGCGAAGACGGTGAGCGAATCGCCGTCGAGCTGGTATACGTGCCGGTGGTGCCGGGCGAAATTAAGGTCACGGTCAACGTGCCGCCGCAGCCGGGCGAGTTGCTGACCACGAACAACGAGATCAGCACGTTTGTGACCGTGTTCAAGGGCGGGCTGAACGTGCTCTATTTGGAAGGCAACCTGGCAGGCGAGCAGAAGTTTTTACGGCATTCGCTCGATTCGTCGCCCGATATTCATCTCGACTTCTTCTGGTTTCGCGCCGAGAAGCCGGAGACACGTCCCGCTGACCTGCCCGAACGCTTCGAGCCCGGCAAATACGACGTTTACATCATGGGCGATCTCGACTCATCGGCGTTCAAGAGCGAGGAGCTGAAATCGCTGGCAGTCGCGATCGAGCGTGGGGCGGGCTTGATCATGCTGGGCGGGTTGCACAGCTTTGGTCCCGGCGGCTACGGAAACACGCCGCTGGCCGACGTGCTGCCGATCGAATTCAACCGCCTGGAGCGGCAGAACCTGGACGAAAAGGTGCGCGAAGATTTGCACCTGCCTGGCCCCTTGCGAATGGTGCCCACCGCCACCGGATTGCGACAATACTTAATGAAGTTGGCCGCCAACGACAATGCCGGCGCTTGGCAACAGTTGCCGCCGCTGGTCGGCGCCAACCGTTTCAGCGGCCTCAAGCCCACGGCCAACGTGTTGGCCGAATCGCCCAACAAACAGCCCTTATTGGTTGCCAGCGATTACGGCGCGGGGCGCGTCTTGGCCTTCGCGGGCGACAGCACCTGGCGGTGGTGGATGCAGGGGCACGAGGCCGAACACAAACGCTTCTGGCGGCAGGTGATTTTGTGGCTCGCTCACAAGGACGAAACCAATGAAGGCGCCGTCTGGATCAAGCTGGTTCAGCGACGGTACGCGCCGGGATCGCGAGTGGAGTTCACCGCCGGGGCCGAAACCGCCCAAGGCGAACCGATCACCGATGCGCAGTTCGACGCCAAGGTGGTTTTGCCCGGGGGCAAAACGGCCGACCTGCGCCTGCGACACGACGGCGACGTGAAAGGGCAGATGACCGGCACGTTTCTCGACACGCAGGCGGTGGGCGATTACGCCATCGCCGTCGAGGCCATGCGCGAGCATCAAACCATCGGCAAGGCCCGCGCTCGCTTTTTGGTCTTCGAGCAGGACTTGGAGCTGAATAATCCGGCCGCCGACGTGGGCGCTCTCGAGGGCCTGGCGGCGATGACTTCGGGCAAAACGGTGGCGCCCGAACAGCTTGGGCGGCTGCTGGAGCAGATCAAAGCCGGCACAAAAGATCTGGAGGTCGAGACGCAAAGCAAAGACACGCTGTGGGACAATTGGAAGTTTTTTCTATGCTTTGCGGCGTTGCTTGTATTAGAGTGGTTTTTGAGAAAGAAATGGGGGCTCGTCTAAATGATGAGGGATGAAAGATGAGGGATGAGGGATATTGCCATTGTTCGCGCTTCACCCGTCATCTTTCATCCCTCATCCTTCATCTCTCTCAGAAGCAAACGACTTCAATAATTTTGGTGTGACCATGCCGCGGAGTTTGATGCATCGGCTCTTCGTGTCTTTGTGCCTTGGTGGTCTCTTCCTCGCCTTCTCCAGTGACCGAGCACACTGCCAACCGCAGCCGTCGAGCTTCTTCAAGCAGCTTGACAAAAACGGCGATGGCAAGCTTACGCGCGCTGAATTTCCCGCGAGCATTGTCCGGCTTTTCGATCAGATCGACACGGACGGCGACGGCGCCGTCTCGATCGAAGAAGACGCATCGTTTCGCCGCGTCACGGCGCCGGGCGACAAGCCGCGTCTGCCGCCGACCGTCAAAGGTGAATTCGATATCGACTACGGCGGCCTCGGCAATCCCCATCAGAAACTTGACCTGCTGTTGCCCAAAGAGCCTACCGCCGAGGCGCCCTTGCCGGTGATGGTATACATTCACGGCGGGGCCTGGCGTGGAGGGAGCAAGCGTGAGGGAATCTCCTTCCTCGTGCCCGCGGTGGCCGGCGGCAGCTTCGCCGGCGTGAGCATGGATTATCGGCTGACCGACGAGGCGATCTGGCCCGCACAAATCCATGACTGCAAGGCGGCCATTCGCTGGATTCGCGCAAACGCCAAAAAGTACAACTTCGATCCGCAGCGGATCGGCGTCATCGGCACGTCGGCCGGCGGCCATCTGGCGGCAATGCTGGGCACAAGCGGCAACGTCGACCGCTTGGAAGGCAAAGTCGGCGGCAACCTCGACGAAAGCAGCCGGGTCGAGTGCGTGGTCGATGAATTCGGGCCGAGCGAGTTGTTGGCAATGAGCGGATTTCCAAGCGACATCGAACACGATTCGCCCGACTCGCCGGAATCGCGGTTGGTCGGCGGGGCAATCCAGGAACATAAGGACGCTGCCCGCAGTGCCTCGCCGATCACCTACGTTTCGCCCGACGACCCGCCATTTCTGCTCGTTCACGGCACCGAAGATCCGTTGGTGCCGTACGATCAGTCCGAGCGATTGCTGGCGGCGATGACGGAAGAAGGCGTCGACGCCACGCTCATCAAAGTCCAAGGCGGCAGGCACGGCGGCTTCCGCAGCAGCGAGCTCGACCGGCGCATTCGCCTGTTTCTCGACAAACACCTTCGCGGTCAGTCCGACATCGAGCTCCCCACCGACGCCATCCAGCCCGGACAGAAGCGCGGCGAAGCCCCTGGAAAATAGCAGAACATTGAGCTACGTGCAAAAAGTTCGCCGCTGACTAAAATGGTTCTTAAAGGAACCCGGTTAGGAGTGCTGACAATGTCCATTGAAGCCTGGGACATGAGTGCCGAGGGCAAACATTTGCTCGATGCCGCGCTGCGGTTACCGCAGCGTGATCGTGAAATTCTGGCAGACCGATTACATGCCAGCGTGGAGAGCACCGAACTCGATCCTGATTGGGAACGCGAGTGGTCTGATGAGCTCGACCGGCGTGATGCCGAACTCGATAGCGGCCAAGTTCAGCCGCTGAATATGGAGGACGTACGTCGCATTATGCAAGAAGCTCGCCATGTCTGCTGGAAGGACCGCTGTATCAAGAAGTAGTGGTGGAATTGGATCGCCACGTCAAACTTCGATGTATTCGCATTCCGTCTCGGCTTCGGGGATTGGCAAGCCGTCTTCTCGGAGACCTTCCAGATGCAGTGGGATGGCTTCAGCGATCAACTGCCTGGCTTCATCGGCCGATTTGCCCGCGGCCACGCATCCGGGTAGATCAGGCACATAGGCCCCATAGCTCGTGGGGCCTTTTTCAATCACGATGGCGTAACGCATTATTCGTCCTCAGGCAACTGAGCCTGTTTCCAAATGCTTTTTAGTGTTTTGGCGGGTACTTCGACGCTCGATTGTCCCGCTACCGTCACGCGACCTTTCTTGACTGGGTGCTTGAATTGCCGATGGCCACCTTTTGCGTGGACGCGGTACCAGCCGTCTGATTCGAGTCGCTTGATTACATCCCGCACTTTCATAATTACACAGCGCCGGATTTGCGCCTAGCCAGGTATGCTGTTTTGTCGCGTTTGATTGGTGATCATCCAATTACCGAACCCCCCAAACCAAAGCGGTGGTCTCACCGGCCAACTTGTAACCTGCTGTTCGCTTCGCGCGCGGCGGCGGCGCCCGCCTCGGTGACCTGTGAGTCTCGCAGGCCCACCGAGTGCAATCGCGGCATGCCGGCGAGCTGCCGCAAGCCGCGGTCGGTTAGGCGCGTCTTGTTAAGCGACAGGTTCTGCAGCGATGGTAGCACGCCCAGGCGGGCGGCCAGTTCATCACCGACGTCGGTTTCGTCGAGACGAAGAGTCGCCAGGTTTGCCAAGGCGGCCAGCGTTTTGGCGGCGTCGTCGGTGACCTTCGTGCCGCCGAGATCGAGAAAACGCAGACGGCTCATTCCTCGCAGACGCTCGACGCCGCGATCGCCGATGCCCGTCCGGGCGAGGTCCAAGTGCTCCATTTGCGCGAGTTTGGAGAGGTGGGCCATTCCTTCGTCGCCGACTTGCGGTGAGTGCAGCGCGAGTTGCCGTAAGGCGGACAGCTCGCCGATGGTGCGCATCCCTTCGTCGGTGATCGTACTTTCGTAGAACTGCAGCTCGGCCAGCCGATCGAGGCCGCGCAGGTGAGCCACGCCGGCGTCGGTGACCGGCAGCCCGAGCACGAGCCATTGGAGATTTTGCATTTGTCCGACGTGGGCCAGCACCGCGTCGCTCACGCCGGAACAAGTCAGCGTCAAGCGGCTGAGTTGACGTAGCGACGCGAGGAACTCCAGCGCGGCATCGTTACTCTGCGGCATGTTCAATTCGAGCTCGGTCAGCCGGTTCAGGCCGGCGAGAGGGGTCAATGCCTCGGCGGAAAGGGCCATGTTCCAGAGCTTCAGCTTTTGCAGCTTGGGCAAGTCCAATACGGCCGCCAGCGTCGTAACTTTCAGATCGAGCAGTCCTAGCGACGTGAGATTGACCAGCGAACGCAAGCGGGCCAGCCCCACATCGGTGGTCTGCGTCCGCAGTAGCGTCAAGTCATCGAGCGCCACAAGTTCGGCCAGGTGTTCCATGCCGGCATCGGTCACGTTCGGGCAGTTCCAAAAATTGATCTGCCGCAACGAAGGCAGCTCTTTGAGCAGGGCCACCGCGGCGTCGTTCATGCGATCGCCCTGAAGCATGATGCCGGTCGGCAAGGTGGTGCTCAGCAGATTCGTGTTCGTGAATCTGCCGCCGAGTTGCTCCAGCTCGGCCATGACCTGTTGGATTCGCGGCGTGCGCTCGGTAGGCCGCGGGGGCGCACCGAACGGCGGGGCGGGCATGCCGACACGCGGCGGTGGCGCCGAGACAGCGACTTTGGCCGCGTCTCGATTGCGAATCGTGACGCCGCCCTTTCTGCTTTTCCTGAATTGTGCGATCGCCTCGTCGCTGACCTTGGTTTGCGAGACGTCGATCGTCTTCAACGACTTCACGTTCCGCAGCCTCAACAATCCCTGATCTCCGAGTTTGGTGTTCTTCAGGGAAACGCTGTGCAGGCTGGTCAACCGCGCGACCGCGGCAATCGTCTTGTCGCTGACGTTCGTTCCGTCGAGAACCAGTGTCCGCAATCGCGGAGCGCGCAATTGCCCGAGACCGCCTCCGGTGACTTGCGTGTCACTGAGATCCAACAGTTCCATCTCCGACAGATCTCTGAGATGCTTCAGACCGGCGTCGGTGATGGGCGACCGCGTAATGCGCAAAGTGACGAGTTGCTTGAGCGCCGCGAGATGCTCCAAGCCGTCGTCGCTTAGCTGGGCGCGGTCGAGAATCAACGACGTCAGCGAGATCAACGGTTCGATACTGACCAACGTTTTGTCCGTCAGACGCTCACTGTGCAGCTCGAGCGACGTGAGCGACGAGAGGCCTTTAAGGAATTCCAAATCGTCATCGGCGAGCTGGTCGTTGTCGATACGCACGAACACGAGGCGTTTATCGCCCAGCTTGCGGTCGTGCCGCACCGAGCCGCCGAACTGGCGTACAACGCCTTCGGGGTCGAGACTCGCCGGAGCAGGCGCCGGCACGGGCGCCGGCTTGTCGACGGCGGCGGTCATTACCGAGGGATTGGCCACGATCTCCAGCGTGGGCGAACGTCGTCTAAGCGAGGCAATGCCGTTGGCCGTCACGCCCGTATTTCGCAGATCGATCTTTGTGAGCGAGTTGCTCTCCGGCAACTTCTCCAAGTCGGCATCGCTCACCTGCGCATCGCTCAACAGGAGCACCTTCAGTTTTGGCAGGCTGGCCAGTTTCGCCAGCGAGTCGCCGCCCAGCGGGGCCCCTTGCAAGCAAAGCCATTCGAGATTAGTCAGCGGAACCAGGTGGTTGACGCCATTGGCGGTGATCTGGGCCGTGGCCAGGTTCAGCGTGCGCAATTCCGTCAGCGGGCTGAGATGGGCAACGCCGGCGTCATCGATCTGGTTGATGTCGGCCAAATCAAGCCAATTCAGGCGGATGAGCTTTTGGAGTGCCTGTAAACCTTCGTTGGTAATCGGCATTTCTCGCAGGCTGAGCAATTCCAAGTTCACGAGCGGCTCCAGCTCCCGCAAACCAGCGTTGGTTATTCGCGTGCCGTCGAGGATGAGCGCTTTCAAATCCGGCAGCGCGCGTAATAATGCCAGATCGGCGTCGACGACGGCGGTGCGCGACAGCTCGATTTTTACGATGGGTTGCTCAGGCCGGTCGCTGGCACGGTCGATTTTGGCCCCCAGTTCGTTAAGACGTTCGATGGTCCGCTCGATCATCGGACGTTCCGGTGGCCCGGCGGGAAGCGGCACGTTTTCGGAAGGCGGCGTCGTGTCTGTAGCCGGGCGTTCCACATTCACATGATCGCGTGGCGGCTCGCTCGACGACGGTGCTTTAGTCTCAAATGACGGCTCATTTTGCCGCGTTTCGTTGGCGGAAGTCGCCTGAGTTGTATTCGGGACTTGGGCAACTTCAGTCGAAGCAGATTCGTCGGTTCGCAAAGCGAGCGCTACGGCCAGTCCGGCACAAGCGAGAAAAATGGCCAACCCGCCCGCGATGGCCGCCGGTTGCTGCCACAGTGGTTTCGCGTGGGCAGCCAAGGGACGCTCTTCGACCTGCAGGAGGGGAGCTACTTTGTTGGCTGCGGCCGGCGCCGCCCTAACCACGGGGGCCGCCATGATTGGACGAGCGGCCGCGGCAGCGTTAATGGATACAACTGGCTCGCTGGGCGGCGCGGGCGCCAGGCTGGCGCGCAACGACTGGTCGTACGCCGCACGTTTGGCAGGGTCGAGAAGGCAGAGCTTGGCCGCGCTCAGTTCGTTGAGAATGCGCTGAGAGAGGGCCGAGTTCTGGCCCGTCTGAAACGTGCGCACGTGCGCCATCCGCTGATCGGCCGCCCCCTCGATCACGTCGGGATCGCTCTCGAACAGCTCTAATGCCAGCAACCGATAATGGTTAGGCGGTTGGTCCTTCGGCGGAATGCCGAGCCATTTATAATAAGCGTCGAAAGAATCGGCCATGACGATCGACTCGCGAAATTCGGGCGTTTACCTGCAATCCGGATCTTCGCTGATTCTCATCCATAACTCAAGCGCAAGCTGGGATCTACTTCCTGCGATTCAGACTGAGCCGGTCAAAGCCGCTCTGGCCGAACTTTGTAGATGTCACGAGGAATTCTCCGCAGCTTAGCGAGGCACGCCAAGGTAGCGCGTAAGAAGGGCCAGCGGGATGTGTCGCCGCCCAGCCATCGCGAGTCGGCTTTAGCCGACTTTTTGTATTTGCCACCAGCTTGAGCTGGTGGTCGGCGGCCAAGAAAGATCTCCTCTGAGCCGGCTTTAGCCGGGCTTGTGATTTCGGCTTTAGCCCTTGTCCAGGACGAATGAGAATTCCGTCGACGTCTCTTTGCCGGGGTTGGATCTGGTCTTGATTGAAGCCCAATCACGGGCCCTGCGTGGGAACGGCTCTATAGCTAGCAAGGGCTGAAGCCGTCAGGGCAGAAGCCCGGCTAAAGCCGGCTGAAACAGCATACATAGGATCTTGCCACCACCAGCTAAAGCTGGTGGCAGACAGACGAAGCCTGGCTGAAGCCGGCTGTCGCGCAATACGGCACGCACTCTCGCCGGCTGATCGCGGTGCGATGTCGACGGCCGGTCGGCCGGTCTGCGAGCTTAGCGCCGACCCGCCGCTTACCTCTGAATCTCAGCTCTAGTCTAGGCTGCGATGGCCCTGTCCGTGCCCCCGCGCGTTAAGATGACACCATGTCCCGCCGTTTTCAGTTCAGCTTGACATGGCTGTTTTGTCTGACGGCCACAATTGCGCTGGCAGCAGCCGTGCTTCGTTCGTTGACGGTTGACAGCGAACCGAATCCCTATCTCATCCACGCGGCGATTATCGCTTTAATCGTATGGGCGGCCGCACTGTTCAAGTAGTACCACTAAGCGGCCACGTAGCAGACCAGCGTATGCCCGAGCAACAAGAGCTTGTTGCCGGCCGGAGTGGGGCCGTCCGCGGCGGGATAGATGTCGTTGGGGCTCTCGGCGGCGGTGTTCACGAACAGCCGCCAATGAATGTCGTGCCCGACCTGAGGCAAGGTGAACTCGCGCGGCGCCCAGTCGGCGTGCAACAAGACCAGCACGTGTCGCGCCGCCAGCGAGCTCGGTCCGTGGACCGGCCAGGCGCCGAACAAACATTGCAGGCTACGGTCGCCGTGAGGCCAGTTCATCGGGCGACCGTCGGCATTGAACCAGCTTACGTCGGGCAACGATCCCGGCGCGCCGGGCGTGCCCGCCAGAAAGCTCGCCCGACGCACCGTCGGCTGCCGTTTGCGAAAAGCAACCAGCGCACGGCAGAACCGCACGAGCTCGGCGTTGTCTTTCACGAGGTCCCAATCAAACCACGAGGTGGGATTGTCCTGGCACCAGGCGTTGTTGTTGCCGCGCTGCGTGCGACGACATTCGTCGCCGGCCAACAGCATGGGCACGCCTTGACTGAGAAACAACGTCGCCAACAAATTGCGTATCTGCCGGGCACGAATCCGCTCGACTGACGAGCGGCGCGTCGGCCCCTCGACCCCGAAGTTGCAGCTACAGTTGTTGTTCTCGCCGTCGCGGTTGCCCTCGCCGTTGGCGGCGTTGTGCTTTTCTTCGTAACTCACCAGGTCGTTCAGCGTGTAGCCGTCGTGAGCGGTGATGAAGTTGATGCTGTGATACGGTTGGCGCCCGCTGGGTCCATAGAGGTCGCTGGAGCCGGCCAGACGTGTGGCCATGGCGCCCGTCATTCCCTCGTCGCCGCGCCAGAAGCGGCGCACGTCGTCGCGGTATCGCCCGTTCCATTCTGCCCAGCGTCGATTGGAAAAAGAACCGACCTGATACGCCCCGGCGGCATCCCAAGCTTCGGCGATGATCTTGGTGCGGGCCAGGAGCGGATCTTCACCGATCGACTCGACCAGCGGCGGATTTGGCACCAGATTGCCGTAGCGGTCGCGGCTAAGCACCGAAGCCAGGTCGAAGCGGAAGCCGTCGATATGGTAATTGTGGACCCAATGCCGCAGGCAAAGGAAGATCAACTCGCGCACCACGGGGTGATTGCCATTGACGGTGTTGCCGCAGCCTGAATAGTTGCAATAGTCTCGTCCGCCATTGGCCAGAATGTAATAGACGCGGTTGCCGAGTCCCTTGAAACTGAGCGTCGGCCCATACTGATTGCCTTCGGCCGTGTGGTTGAAGACCACGTCGAGAATCACCTCGATGCCGGCCTGGTGCAACGCTCGCACCATCTCTTTGAACTCGCGCACCTGGGCGCCCGGTTCTCGGCCGTGAGCATAGCCGCGGTGCGGAGCGAAGAAGGCCAACGGATCGTAGCCCCAATAATTGGCCCGCGGCTCCGGCTGCCCGTGGCAATTGTTGACGGGAAACTCGTGTACCGGCATCAGCTCGACGGCCGTAACGCCCAGCGACTGCAAGTAAGGAATCTTCTCGATTACGCCCAAATACGTGCCGGGGAACGTGGCGCCGCTGGTCTCGGAGCGCGTGAAGCCGCGCACGTGCAGCTCGTAAATGATCGTTTCGGACAGCTTGCGATTGAGCGGGCGGTCGCCGCGCCAGTCGAACGTGTCGTCGACCACGACGCACTTGGGCGGGCGGATGATGCCGTCATCGTCCGTGAGGAAATCACCGGCCAGCGCACGCGCGTAGGGATCGATCAGCCTGGCCTTGCCGTCAAAGCGGTGGCCCCGGTCGGGATCGAACGGCCCGTCGGCCTGGTAGTGATAGAGCTGTCCGGCGCCAATCCGCGGCACGAACACGCTCCAGATGTCGCCCCAGCGGTCGAGCTCGGGATGAAAGTGGACTACGCGACTCGGTTCGCGGTCTAGTACGTCGTCATAGAGCAGCACGCGCATGGCGGTGGCCGAGCGACTGAACACGGCGAACTGCACGCCTCCGTCGCGCAAAATCGCGCCATACGGCAAAGCCTGAAAGAACTGCCAACCGGGAACCTGTACTTCATGGGCCGCTACGTTGGTCCAGGCCGGTTGGGGCGCGACGATCGGCACGAGCGGTTCTGACGATGGTGCGGCGATTGGCGAATTGGGCCGCACGAAAAGACCGGGCAGGCTCAAGGCGCCGTCCGGCCCCCCGGCAAAGGCGTCGTGAGGGGGAATTACCGTCATCGAGTGGCTGTCTCTCTGGTGGCTGCAAGTGTGGAGCTTCGACGTCAAGCGAGAGATATTTCGGCACTTAAGCCCCGGCGGTTGAAAAACCAACTGGGCGCATGGGCTGAGGCTCAAGACCGCTAGGAGGCGTGCCACAGTCAGGGTCGCAGGCGATCGCCATTGCCCGGATTATTCATTCCCGACGTAGCCCTCTCTCCGCGAGAGGAAAAGCCGTTCATTCCGCGAGCCGTGTGACGCGCGTGTCGCTTCAGCGCTTGCTACCGCCGACCACCGGTGGCCGGCAAAGGCGCAGCGCGCTGCGCCTTTGTCCGCGGTTAGTTCCGGCAATTCGGCAGCGCGCTGCCGAATTGCCGCGCATCCACCCATTTGGCGAAGCAGCATGCCATCACATAAGTCGTTTTTCAGACAGGAGTTGTGGCGATGGCACTTGGCTTGTGTTCGTCACATTTTTTCGGATTACCATGACCGGCGGCTTGTGACGCTGGTTCGCGATCAGGGCCAACGCCCGGCAATTCATTCGAAGATGGCCAACTGGCACCAACTTGTCTTCGCGGCCGAGCGACGGCGTGTAGTTGGCCATCTTCGCTTTTCGCCACGCGAAACGCTTGCGGCGAAAATGCCCGGACCGATGCGACACGCGTGTCGCATCGAGACGTGCCCGAGCGAAAAAAGTTAACCGATCGGTAATCGTGGCCTGCCGTGCGTCGATCCCACCTACCGCCGGCTGCCACTTTGGCGGTAAGGAGACAGCCGTGCGTTTTGCAGCTAAAGACATACCATACGTGAAACAAAGTATCATATGATGATTTAGCGACCGAATCGCATGGCGCCCGCTGGCCAGTCCATGAGTGCAACCGCGGCTATTCTGTTAAGCTCCGCCCCCGCTTCATGGCCGCGTCCGGACCGGTCCCTCGCGGCCCAAGTTGTCAACCGCGCGATTCATTCGATGCTGTCCACCGTCGTCGGCGAAGAGATCGACGCCCCGCCGTGAACGACGCACGTTATAATAAACATCGCTTGTCTCAACCAACCCACGGTGACCCGATGAAAAGCCTTGCCGACGCGCTTCCTCCCGAGATCGCGCAACAAATTCATCCCGATTGGCGGAAGAACGAGTCGGATTACTGGTCGGTCCGTGACAAGCTGCTGAGCCAGTATCGCGGCCAGTGGATTGGTTTTGCGGACGGCGCCGTGATCGTTGCGGGATCTGCACCGTTGGAAGTCTTTATGGCCATCCAAGGCTCGCGGAATCACCCCTTCGTCATCCGTGTCGGGCACGAGGACGAGCCCTGGTATCACATTCGGCGCACCTCGTTCGCATACGACACCGCCTATCCTCCTACCGCTTTGCCCGTGCTCAGCGCTGAATTCCGCCCGAGCAGCGGTATCGTAGGCTCAGTCTTGCGTCGCGTTATCCCTGACACCGGCGCGGATACGACGACGCTCCCTTGGTCCGACTGCCAACGACTAAGCCTCAATCCCGCCGTTGGCGTGCCTGGCGTCATCAGCGGCGTTGCCGGCGGCCGGGCCGCGACGATCGGCTTTCTGATATGGGTCTGGCTCGACGGCCAGGAATATCCCTGCCAGCTTCAGGCTGACTTTGGAGGCCGAGAGCGGATTTTGGGCCGAGACGTACTGAACCGTTTGGACATTCTTTTCCGCGGCCCCAGCGGTGAAGTCATCGTCAACCCATAGACGAGTGCCCTGTTTTAGGCGTACACATTCATAAGCTCCACATGAAGTCACGCTAACCGGCCCCGATGACCTGGGACGCTGGTTTCTCGACGACGAAAACGGCAATTCGTTTCCGCTGGTCGATCGCCACGAAGAGCATCCTGCCGCCGCCGAGTTGTTTGGATGGACGGCCCCCGCTGGCATCACCGACGAGGAACTCATCTTGGATCCGCTCGACTGGCTGATGGAAAACATCGGCGAAGAGATCGCTGCTCCGCCCGACGTGAAGGCGTATTTTGGAGAGATTGAAACTGACGGCGACCAGGAATAGCACGCTTCGTCGGTGCGAATGCGGTCTGGTTGGCGACTTGACGCAAATTTGGTTTGCTCCGCCACGTCTGCGGCTGGTCCCTCGTGGTTCTACACATCTCGCAGGAAGCCAGGGACGTCCGCCCCCTCGCCGGCTTGCCCGGCAGGAGCGCACGTTTGAGCAGGCTAAGAACGACCTCCACCGAACCGTT
>DASSFG010000672.1:0-2463 GCA_035694685.1 Pirellulales bacterium | reverse complement strand
TCCCGCGCCTGTGCCGCGAGCCGCCGCGGATAGTCGAGCACCTCATGTTTGAGTGCGATTTCGAGCGCGCGACGGGCAATGGCCGGGCACACGACGAGAGCGAGGGCGCGTCGGGGAGGCAGCTCGGTCTGAATGAAGTCGCGGTGCTGGCCGGGGCGCCGTTTGCCATGCTCGAAGTGCATCTTCGCGTTGACGCTGAATTGGTGACGACCTATAGTTGCGACGGTTTAATCGTCGCCACGCCGGTCGGCTCGACCGCCCACAGTCTGTCGGCCGGTGGACCGATCTTGCGGAAGGATCTGCAAGCGTTCGTCATCTCGCCAATTAGCCCGCACGCGCTCACCAACCGCCCCGTCGTAGATTCGGCCGACCGAGTGTATGAGCTCGATGTGCCGCACCCCCATCCGGGCACGGCGGTCGTGGTCGATGGCCGCGTGCTTGGCGTGTGGCAAGAGGGAGATCGGCTGCGGATTCAGCGAGCACCCTGTTCGTTTAAGCTGGTCGAGGCCGCCGGGCACGGTTATTACCGCACCTTGCGGCAGAAGCTGGGCTGGAGCGGCAGCTTTCGCACGGGGCCAGACGCGACACCGTAGTGGGAGGCGAAATCGCTGCTTGATCGGCCGCGAGCCACACATCAATACAACGACTCGAAAGGAAGCGAGTAATGAAAAGTTTGCGAACGATGTTGCGCCTGGGCGTCGCCCTGGGCTTGCTCGGCCAACTTTACTGCGCTAACCGGCCCGCCGTTGCCGATGAGGAGACTCCGGCCGGCACGCGGGTCTATACGCTGCGCTACAAATTCACACCGGGCGAGACGCTGCGGTGGCAAGTCGAACATCGGGCACAGGTGCGCACCACGGTGGCGGGTACGACGCAAACCGCCGAGACGCTGAGCAGATCGGTCAAGGCGTGGACGATCGATACGGTCGACGACGAGCAGACGAAGCTGGTCTATCACGTCGAAAAAGTCGACATGCGTCAGAAGTTCGACGGCCGCCAGGAGACGACCTACAACAGCGATACCGATGAGGCGCCGCCGGCTGGCTTCGGAGACGTGGCCAAAGCGGTGGGCGTGCCGCTGGCCACCATCACGCTCAATGATCGCGGCAAGGTGCTGAAGTGCGAGCAGAAATTCGTGCAGGCCGCGCCGGAGCAGGAGTACATCACCTTGCCTCTGCCAGAAAAGGGGGTGGCGGTCGGCGAGCATTGGTTTGAGCCGGCGGACATCACCGTAAATCTGAAGGATGGCCGCAGCAAGAAGATCAAGGCGCGGCAACGGTACTTACTGAAAGACGTCAGCGCCGGCGTGGCGACGATCCAATTGGAAACCGAGTTGCTCACGCCCGTGCGGGACCCGGAGATCGAAGCACAGCTCGTGCAAAGCAAGGCGAACGGGATCGTGCGGTTCGACATCGACGCCGGCCGGATCGTGTCGCAGCGCAGCGACGTCGACGAGCACGTGGTCGGCTTTGAGGGTGATGGAACGAGCCTGCACTATGTGCAGCGATTCAGCGAAGAGTTTCTCAGCGATGCGAAGAAGACGGCGCTCGGGCCCCAGGCGCCGGTGAAACGGAAGTAAGCTTGTGGACTTGCCGGCTATTGCTGGGCAACATCCCGCAGGTCGGCCAGCGCGGCTGGGGCCGCGCGCGTTTCCGCTTCGGAGTTGTCTGCAAAAATCGCCGCCTTCACCACCCGATCGGTGACGGCTTCCAGGTAGCTCGTCAACACTTTGTCGAGCTGCTTAAACTCGGGCCAAAGTGTTTCGTCGACGAAGCGGCGCGGAACGCGCGCCATCACTGTGGTATACCGCTGCCCCGAGTAACGATAGGGAGCGATGCCATAGCGACGCAACAGCGCCATGAAGAGCTTTCGCGACCAAACGCTGTTTAGCGAAAATCGGAACTCGACAGGAGGATCGGCCGCTTGCGTTTGCCGCAATCGTTCGCGAATGCGTTCGATGGCATTTGCGGCGGCCGCGCGCTCACCTTCGAAGCCCGTGTCGGCAAACAATGCCTCGACCTTCGCCAACGTTTCTAAAAGGCGCTGTTCTTCGTCCATGCCGTCTTTCCTATCGCGATGGGTCGGCGTTTCTGATCCTGCCGCCGCGGTCTCCAAAGCGTACCGGCAATTATGTCAAACCGGCGCGCGTTTGTCAGCGGGTAATTTCCCGGCCGCCGTTGGGATCTTGGAGGTGCCATCCGATGAGCACGACATCAAAACGTCAGCGCAACAAAGTCGCCAGCATGCCCGCCAATCGTTCCCCGGCCAGCGCCGCTTGATGGCGGGCCAGGTCGCGAGCCGCCGCCGAGTAGCCCGCGGGAAGCACCGGCACTTCGTTGTCGGGCACTTCGTGCCGCTCGACCAGGCGGTAGTCGACCATTGGCAAGCGACCATTGAGGTAAGCGTATTCGACGGCCGCTTGCAGACTGTCTTCTGGCCACGATTCAATCGTGGTATGTGTCC
>DASSFG010000671.1:0-13608 GCA_035694685.1 Pirellulales bacterium | reverse complement strand
GGCTGACTTTGTTCGACAGCAGCGTGCGGTTGCACATGCCGGCCAAAGCGAGACCCACACAGTTTCGCCGCGTGCTCGACTTGCTCGAAAAGAACGAGCCGGGCGGCGATACCAACGTCGGAGCGGTGCTGCACGAAGTGGCCGAACGCATCAAGCGTCGCGGGCTGGTGATCGTCATCAGCGATCTGATTGACAAGGAAGAAGAAATTGCCGCCGGCCTGCAGCACTTCCGTCACAACCATCACGAGGTGGTGGTGTTTCACGTCATGGACGACGCGGAGCTGACGTTTCCCTACGACCGTTTGACGCGGTTTAAAGACATGGAAGGCGCCGGCCGCGTCGTGACCAATCCCAAAAGCCTGCGGGCACGCTACCTTTCGCGCATCAATGCCTTCACCGACCGGGTGAAGCACGACTGCCTGGAACGCCGCATCGACTACAATTTGATCAACACCAAGCAGCCCTACGACGTGTCGCTGGCGGCCTGTCTGGATAAGCGGTCACGAATGGGCTAAAGGGCCAACGCGGGCAACGTGCGGTGGTAGCAGGATGTGCTCACGGCACGGTAGACTGGAAGCAGCGCGATGGAAATCGAGCCGGTCGAGGTGGTTGGGCTGTCAAGAAGACTGGATCAATGTCATCGTTGTGCGAACTGGAGGCCAGCCATGAATTCCGCCATTAGCCGTTATTGGCCATTCGATGTTGGCGATCCGCGGCGCCATACCGAGCGTGAAAAGCGCGAAATCCGCTTTCTTGAAGAAGCGTACCGACTTGGCTATCAACCATTCGAATTGGGTATGGGCATGGAGAGCTACGGTGCAACGGCAAGTAGTGGTCGAGTTGCGGAGATTCTCTACCGAGGTCGTAGCGGGTGGGAAATGGCGGTGTACGACGCCGATGTAAGAGTCGTCAATGCTTTCGTCAACGATTTTCAGTGTTCGGCCGACGCGGTGCTCGATTGGCTCGGCGGCGGCACCGAGGCCGGCGTTGTCGCGCGGGTTGAAAAGAACGTAGTGCTCATGCCCGGTTTGAGTCCTGGTAGTGAATTGGTGGTGGGGTCCTCACAAGCCACATCGCATCAGCCATCACCCTAAGGATCTGGCCGCTAGGTTTATCGTCAAGCAAATTCAAACAACAGCCGCCAATCGTCGATGCTACTGTTTCACCCAGCCCTGCTTTGGTTTTTGCCGCTGGCGGCAATTCCCATTGTGCTGCACCTGCTCACGTTGCACCGCCTGCGGACGGTGGAGCTAAGCACGTTCCGCTTTCTCTTCGATAGCTATGTGCAGCAGCGGCGGCGGATGAAGTTTTTAGAGGCGCTGCTGGCGGCCTTGCGCACCTTGTTCTTGCTGCTGTTAGTGCTGGCCTGCAGTCGACCGGTGGTCAAGCACTGGAGCGAGTTGTTTGGGGGCGGTGCGGGCCGCGACGTGCTGCTTCTCGTCGATTGCTCGGCGAGCATGAACGCCCAGACGGCCGGTCTCTCGTCGCTCGAACGCGCGAAGTCGGCGGCCCTCAGCGTGGCGGAACGTCTGGCGGCTGATGATCGCGTAACGCTGGTGCGCGTTGCTACCCGGCCGGAAGAAGTCTTCAGCCGCTTCACCGCCGACACCGAAAGCATCAAAGAGCATATCACCAACCTCAAGGCCAGCCCCGCGCGATCGAATTGGCTGACCACGCTGTCACAAGTCTTCGCATCGGGCGCGCCCGAGCGCACGAAGGCCACCGTCTACCTGTTCACCGATTGCCAGGCAACCGGCTTTAGCGAACTGGCTAAGCAGGGGGCCGATCGACTCGTGCCCAAAGAGGCCCGGCTGGTGGTGGTCAACGTCGGCTCGAAGGAGCCGCTCGACAACCGCGCCGTCATCGGCACGGTGCCCCGCGAGCACCGCAGCGTGGTCGGCCTGCCGTTGGTTTTGCGGCCAAGGGTCGCCAACTATTCCAAGACCGAAACGGTCGACGTTACGGTGGGGGTTTTCGTCGACGAGAAGGAAGTCGCCCGTGCTCCGCTTACGATCAAGCCTGGCGAGGCGGCCGAAAAGGAGATCATCTACGTGCCGACACAGCCCGGCACGCTCCGCGGACGCTTCGAAATCAGCGACGACCGCTTTCCCGACGACGATCAGTTTCTCTTCACCCTTTCGGTCACTCCGCCAATCAAGGTGCTCTTGGTCAACGGCAATCCCGCGGCTGATCCCTTCGAGAACGAAGGGCTCTATTTGCGGACCGCGCTGACGGCTCACGGGGAGGAAGAGGAAGATCACAAGGCCGAGCCGCAGCAACCGCCGGTCTCGTCGTCGGAACAGCCAGCGCCGATTTTGGCGCCGAGCAAAGAATACGTCCGCTCGCTCGACGTGCAGGAGTTGCCGGAAGGCAACCTCAATCCCGAAACGTTGCGCGGCGCGGCCGTCGTCATCCTAGCCAATTGCGGACAACTCAACGGTCAGCATTTCACCTGGCTGCGTGACTACGTTTCGGCCGGCGGCGGATTGATCATTTTCCCTGGCGACAAGGTCAACCCCGACGTTTACAGCAAGCAGTTTTTCGTCGAGCCCGGACCGCTCAAAGAACGGCTCGTGGGTGCGTCGCTCAGCCCGGCTGCCGGCGATGCCCAGAAATATGACACGTTCGTGCAGTTCACGTCGCTCGATTACGCGCATCCGGTGTTGTCGGTGTTCGACGATCGTGAGTCGCGCTATTTGACCACGGCCAATTTCTATCGGCGATTTCCGATCGTCATCGACGACGGGTCGGCAAACGGTTGGCCGCTGGCCCGCTTCAGTCCGAAAGAGCCGGCACTGGTCGAAGGCCGGTTCCGCGACGGCAAAGTCCTCTTGGCGGCGTTTCCGGCGACGAGCAAATGGACCAACCTGCCGCTCAAACCCGAGTTCGTGCCGCTCATCTTGCGGATGGTCAATTACGTGGAGCATCGTCCTGATCTGGAGGCGCCTTCGGTCGTTCCGGCCGACGGCGACGCTGAGATCGCCGTGGCCGCCGATTGGGCACCCGTCGAAGGGAAGGTGTTCGATGCGCAACGGCATCCTGCTGAATTGGAATTTGAGCGGGCTGGTTCGCGTTGGGTGAGCGGTTTCGAGAAGACTGGCTTGAAAGGTTACTATACCGTTGAAGTTCGGGGCGGGCGGGTCGAGCAGCCGAAGCACGATTCGACGGCCTTTGCCGTGAACCTATCACCCGACGAGTCGCAGTTTGCCCTGGCCGACGAATCGCAGTTACAGGAGTGGTTGCCCGACGTCGATCTGGCCGTGGTCGACGCCTCGGCGGAGACGCAGCAAGAGTTGGGGGAGGTGGGTGACGAGCGCGAAGTCTGGCGCTGGTTGCTGGCCGTCGTCTTCGTCGTGATTGGCGCGGAGTTTTTCCTGGCCACACTGAGTGGCCGGCGGCCCGACCAAGGCGAAGAGTTGACCGTGAGCGACCGCATACGCGAGCTCAGCCCGGGCACGTGGGTCGGCCGAATGACGGGGGCGGGCACCGTGGAGTAAGCGTTGGCCGACAGAAATTCGCCGCAATCGAAACGGATTACCGCACAGGCTCCGCGGGTAAAATGGAAGAGACACGGGGGCAGGAAGCGACGAACGATTTTAGAAGCTGTGCTACGCGAGTCGGAAAGGCTGCTGAACCGCTATAACCTTGGCTATAGTACAGCCAGTGAGCTGATGTTGGGAGTTTTAACCCTGACCAACAAGCGAGAGATTAAGAACGTGCTCCGCACGATGCCCGAGCCGGTCCTTTGCAAACTTCGGCACTTCGTCGGGTACTACAACCGTGAAACGAAGGTGTTCAACGGGCCGCGGCCAAACGCCGAAACCGTCGCCTATGTGAAAGAACTTTTGGATCCGTCTTCTGCCTCGAAGGGAGGCGCACAGAAATGAAGCGAACTCAAGCGATGGTGGAGTGGATCGCAGAGGCGAGCGGAGGCAGAACCAAGCCGCCTCCTGGCCTTGCTGCGCCGGCCTATTCGACGGAAGTCCGTTTTATTGATGGTGGGCCAAAATGGCCTTCCAGCGAAGCGTGGTCGCTTGTGGTAACCAAGCGTCGCGAGCTGGGAAGTGAGTACCGATGGCTTGCCGAAGTTCAGTTTCTAGTCAAGGACGCGCCCGAGGAGTGCCTAGCGGACGGCCGCACGTTCGAGTTGCTTGAGGGCAACAAATGTGTTGTCCGAGGGCGCATCCTGGTCGAGCAGGACATCGCTTCTGTCCTAACCGGCGGAACGAATACGCAGATCTAATTTGTTTTTGCACAGCCATTCATGGATTAGGGAAATGTCGCAACAACCCCAAACGGCACACGATACGTCTCCTATCTTTCGCCTGATCCGCCAGGTGCGGCAACTGCTGCGAGGAAGCTGGGTCGCGACCGGGCTGGCGCTCTCGCTCGCGATCTGGCTAGGCACGCTATTGGTGCTGGCCTTGCTCGATCTCGTCGTCCCGTTTTGGCCGGCGATGCGGGCCATTGCTCTGGCGCTGGTGGTGCTGCCGACCGCCTGGGTGTTCTTCGCGGGCGTGCTGCGTCCGCTGTTTCGACGCTTGGGCAACACTCAGGTGGCGCGGCGTATCGAACGCTATTTGCCCGGCGTACACAATCGGTTGGTGAGCTGCGTCGATCTATCGCAAGACAAGCGGCGCGAAGGCTATTCGGCGGAGTTCTATCGCCGCCTGCTCAGTGAGGCCCTGGAGCGCATCCGCTCCTTCCGCCCCACCACCGTCGTCGACCGCGGTAGCTTGCAACGCGCCGCGATGGCATTGGCCGTTACGGCGGTCCTGTTTGTCGTCTGCTGGGTGGTGCTGTCCGACCGTTTGCCGACGGCCATGGCGCGTATCTTTCGCCCTTGGGCCGACATTCCGCCCGCTACCGGCGTTGAATTCACCGTTCAGCCGGGCGACGCCAAAGTGCTGCGCGGCGAGCAGATTGAGTTTACCGTCGACGTGACGCGCGGCACGCCCGAGGCGATGCGCATCGAGCTCGTGCCCGACGACGGCGGCGAGACGCTCTGGCACGACCTGCAACCGCGCGACCTCGGCCATTGGTCGCGGTCGCTCGAGGGACTGGAAAAATCGTTCGCCTATCGCATTCACGGCGGCGGCACCTGGAGCAAGAAGCACCATATCACGATGTTCGATCGGCCCAAGATCGTCGATTTGAAGACGGTGCTGCACTACCCCGACTATTTTGAGCTGGGCGACGAGGGCATTCTTCCCCAATCGAGCACCGACGTGACCGGGCCGGAGACGAGCGGCGTCGAAGTGCGCGTCGAAAGCGAAGGCGACGTGGCCGAAGGCGAGATCCAGCTTCTCGACGTCGCCTGGGAACAGGTTCCTGTGGCCGATCGCGAAGAGCGGATCTGGTTCGAGCGGCAAGTGCCGCAAGGCGCCGTCTCGGAAGGTAACTGGCAGTGGGACGCCCAAACGCACGAGCGGCCGACGCACACCGAGCCGCCCGCCGCCGGCATCCACGGCCATCGTTTTCACACGGCCCCGGTCGGCTTCCAGGTCGAGCCGGGCGAGTATCTCTTTGCCTGGGTCTTTATCGTGCCGGAGCAAAAACCCCAGACGATCATGCTCGAATGGAACGACGGCCAAAACTGGGAACACCGCGCTTATTGGGGCGACGACAAGGTCGGCGTCGGACAGCCGAATACCACCAGCCGTCATCCGATGGGCGACTTGCCCGAGCCGGGCAAATGGGTGCGACTCGAGGTGCCCGCCAAAGAAGTTGGACTGGAGAACAAAGCCATCAAGGGGATGAGCTTCACGCTCGACGGCGGCCAATGTCTTTGGAGCCAAGGCGGTGCACTGCCTCCGCCTAGCCGTGAACAGCGAAAGCTGGTGGTGCGAGAAACGTTCCCCTTGGCTTCGCAGCAACACGGTGAATGGTCGGGCACCTTTCCTCTGATGGGCGAAGGTCTGTGGCGCGTCGAACTGCGCAACGAGCTCAAGCATCCGAACCAGACGATGAAGGAAGCCAAGTACCTGGCCATCACCGACCATCCTCCACAGGTCACCCTGGAGCGGCCCGGGGCCGACCTTGTGCTGAGCCAGGCCAAGAAGGTGCCGCTTACCATCGCCGCCTACGATGACTTTGCGCTCAAGCATCTGAAGGTGCTTGTGCAACGGGGCGATACCGGCGGGTTCCGCGAGACGGTCGGTAAAAAGTACGGCAAGCAGGTCCGCGGCGACACGGCGCTCGTCTCTCTCGACTTGCTTCCCTTTGATCTCAAGCCGGGCGAGCACGTGCGTTATCGTATTCAGGTGGAAGACCGCAAAGGACAGGTGGCTGAAACGCAAGACTACGTCATTCGCATCGCCGCCGACAACAATTCGGCGGACCAGCAACTTGCCCGCTTCGAGCAGCAGCAAGATTCGTTCGAGGAGAAGCTGGCCAAGCTGATTGCCGAGCAGGCGACGGTGAAGGAGGCGGTCGAGAAATTGGAAGGGCAATACGCGCCCTTGGAAAAGACGGTCGAAGAAGCCGAGGCCAAGGCCCGAGAGGCCGCTCGTGAAGCCGCCGAAGCCAATCCACAGGTGCAGGCGGCGCAGTTCAAGCCTGAACTGGACGCCGAAACCACGAAACAGCTCAACGAGCTGCGCCAGGAACTGGCCAAGGCGGCTGCCAAAGAGCAACAGAATGCCAATGTGGGCAAGCAGCTTGCCAACGAATTGATGCAGGCCGCGCAGCAGGCCGCGCAGTTGCAAATGCTGCCGCCTGAGCTGGTCTCGGAAATGAAGGCCGCCCAGGAAGCGTTCGACCGCCTGGCCGTCAAGCCGATGGAAGAGCTTGCCAAAGACCTTCAGCAAGCGGCCAATCCTCAGCAAAACGATCCGAACCTCGGCGAGTTGGCGAAAGCCAGCGACCATATCCAGGACGAGTTGCAGGCCCTGGCGGCGCGGCTCAAGGCACTTGACCGGGCACGCGAGCAGATGGATTCGGGCTTGGAACAAGCGCTAGCGCAGCTTCGCGAAGAAATGCTCCAGCAGCAGGCCGCCGGCACCGAGCGCGGCTTGGAAGAGCTGCGCGACATGCTGGCCGCACTTCGTGAGCGGCTGCAGAATTTTGAGGGAAAGCAGGCCGAGATGCTCGATGCCTCAAACGTCGTGCCCGAGATGATGCTCTCCGACCTGGAGAAGAAACAGCGGGCTCTGGAGCGCGAGAGCGATCCCGCGCTCGACGAGGCCCGGCAACTGCTGGCTCAGGACCGCATGAACCGCCGCGACCGGCGGCCGCAGTTTCCCGGTGCTCCGATGATGGGCGAAGACGAAGAATACGTCGTGCCGCCCAAGGAAGAAGATACGCCTGAAGAAATGGCCGACGGCGAGAGCGGCGAAACGGGGGAACACCCCGAAGCCGCCGACGAAATGGGCGAAGGCGAGGAGCCCCTGTTTGAACCGGCCTTGGGTGGTCCTCGGCCGAAGCTCGATCCGCGCTTCGCCGACAAACGTCCCAAGCCAAGCAAAGACCCCGACGCGCCGCATTCGCCGGCGCAAGCGCAGCGCGAGGCGCTGGCCAATCGCCAGTTCCACCGGCTGGAGGAACTCGACCTTAGCCAACAAAGCCTGGGCGCCGACGTCGCTTCGCTGGAAGCGCTCATGGAGCAACTCGAACAGGCGTTGGCCGGATCGGAGGAGGCTATGCCTTCGCAAGCAGCTAACGCGGCCCAGCATCAGGGCGAGTCGTCCGGCCAGCAGAATTTGTCGAATCTGCTGCAATCGCCCGAAGTGCAGGAGGCGATGGCGTTGGCCCAGCGCTTGCGACAGGCCCAGAACGCGCTGGCCCAGGCGCAAGCTGGGCAGCCGCACAAGGGCCCCGCGCACACCTCGCGCGGTATGTCGCTGGGCAATCTCGATCCGACGTCGACCAGCGGACAGATCGTCGAGGTCGAGCTTTCAAAGCTCGGCCCGCGAACCCGCGCGTTGATTTTGAAAATGCAACCCAAGCTGCGCGAAGACCTGCTGCAAGGCATGCGCGAGCAAGGGCCCGAAGGTTACCGCAAATTCATCGAGGATTATTTCAAACGATTGAGTGAGGTAAAAGGGAATTAGGACGGGCTTCTCGAGTTCTGCAACCGATGAGCGCACCACCACCACCAGAAGTAATTGCCCTCGTTCTGGCAGACCAGGTTTACCGTGATGAGGACAGTGGCAAATTGTTCGTTCTCGGTGTCCGGTCGAGAATCGGAGCAGCGTCGTTTCCGTTGAGTCATGGTCATCTTGTCGTCTATGTCGCACTTGTGAATGGGAGGGGCGCGGCCGCCATCGGCATTCGTTTAATTGACGCTGATGAGGAAGATGAGCCGCTCGCTGAGCAGGAGGTTATAATAGAATTTCCCAGTCCGCTCGACGAGGTCCAGGTGATTTTTGACTTACACAACTTGACGTTCCCCACGCACGGCGACTACCGATTGCAGTTGCTGTGCGATGGGCACTTCTTGCGCGAGCGGATACTGGTCGTCTTTCCAAAAGAGGCTTAGTAACTTCGATGATGGGCGAACACCGTAAATCAAGCGTGACCATACGCATTTACTATGCATTTCCTCCGAAGGGCAAAGAGACCTCACCTGGTGAGCTCACATGGGAAGACGTACAGAAGTACCTTAGCGGTAAACCCCTGCGCCTTGGGCCAGATCGCTGGACCGAACCGGAGGAAGGCCAGGAGCCGGGGAGATCAGATGCTAATTCCGACGCTGACAAGCCTACTGATCCGGGGGCGCCATGATGGAAGCCCTTCTTCGTTCTATCGGCGTCACCGACGAGATCAGCTCGCACCTCGACCACGTGACGGCCGACGTGCAGCGGCCGGCCTGGCTCTGGCTGGGGCTGTTGCTGCTGGTGCCGATCGCCTGGTTCATCTACCGCCGCCAGCGCGAGAACCTCGCTACCGTCCCGCCCGCCTTGCGCCTAGCGCTCACCGTCACGCGCGTGCTGGTGTTGTTGCTCTTGGTGCTCACGCTCTCCGGTCCCTATTTGAAGCTCGACATGAAGCTCGACAAGAAGCCGATCGTCGCGCTCCTGTTCGACCAGTCGCAAAGCATGGGACTGCCGGCCGGGCCGTTCGAGAGCGATGCCGACGTGTTGTCCGCCGCCGAAGCCGCCGGTTACCAGGTGGCCGATGGTAAGGTCGACGCGGCCACGCGCAAGGCGCTCAACGAGAAAACCCGCGCGCGATTCATCCAGGAAGCCGTCGAGCACCGTGCGAAAGAATGGCTCGACCCGTTGGCCGAGAAGTACGACCTGCGCGTGTACGCGGTAGGTGAGGACGTCAGTCAGACGCCGCTCAAGGACAGTCCGGTCAAATTGCCCGAGTTGACCGCCCAGTCGCCCGAAACGCGCCTGGGCGACGGCCTGGCGCAGGTGCTCGACGAAGCCGCCGGTCGGCAGATCGCCAGCATCGTCGTTTTCTCCGACGGCCAGAACACCGGCGGACGCTCGCCGGTCGAAATGGCGCAGGCAGCCCGAGAGGCCGGCGCGCCCCTCTTTGCCGTTCCGCCGGGCAGCGGGGCACCGGTGCGCGACATCGGTATCGTCGACGTGTTCGCGCCCGATTCGGTGAAGACGGAAGATACCGTCAAGATCGCCGCCACCCTCGAGGTGCAGGGCTATCCCGAGCAAGCGGTCAAAGTCGTGCTGCTCGAAGACGGCAAGACGGAACCGATCGACTCCAAAGAGCTCGTGCTCAGGCGCAGCGAGCAGCAGCACGTCGAGCTTTCGTTTACGGCGCCCAAGCAGGCCGGCGCGAAGACGCTCACGGTCAAGTTGCTGCCCGCCGCGGAATTGCCGGAAGACATCAAAGATAACAACACCGACGAAGTACTGATTCGCGTTTCAGACGAAGATCTCAAGGTGCTGTACGTCGAGGGGCTGCCACGATGGGACTTTCGCTTTCTGAAGAATGCCATCCGGCGCGACCAGGGCCTGAGCGGCCTGGGTCTGAAGGGCGGTATCGTGCAAGGCACCGCCGCGGGCGGCAGCTCCTCGACGTCATCGCCACCGCCGGTAGCGACCCCAACCGTGACCACCACGAGCGACGAGAAGCCGGATCCCGACATTGTTCTCGAAGCCGAGGTTCGCCGTCGCCCGGCGACCGAGCGAAATGTTTTGCCGCAAGCGGCCGATGAGCTGGCGAAGTACCACACGATCATCCTGGGCGACGTGTCGCCGGCGCTGGCCGACCGTGGCTTTCTCAAGGCGCTTGCTGAAGCCGTCCGCGAGCACGGCGTGGGGCTGATTGTCGAAGCGGGACCGAACGCCATGCCCTTTTCGTTCGAGCAGGACTTTTTGGATCTGCTGCCTGTCAAGGTCCGCCGCAAGGCTGGCATGGAGGCACAAGCGTACAAACCCTTCAAATTGGAGCTGACGCCCGACGGCGCCTTGCACGAAACGATGCGCCTGTTCGACGATGCCGGCCGCAACCAGAACGTTTGGGAAAAAATGCCGCCGTTTTACTGGTGTGCCGCCGTCGAGCGGCCTGCACCTTCGGCCACAGTGTTGGCCTTGAATGCCAGCGTCGAGGGCCGCTATGGCAAATTGCCGCTCGTGGCTCACCATTTTGCCGGGCAAGGCAAGGTGCTGTTCGTCGGCACCGACAGCACCTGGCTCTGGCGGCAGAATGTAGGCGACCGGTTCTACTACAAATTCTGGGGTCAGGCCATTCGTTTCGTCGCTCGACGCACCGACGAACAGAAGAAGAAAAGCTGGGTCGAAGTGCGGCCGGTACGCGCCCGTCCCGGCGAAACGGCGCAGATCGAGTTGATGGCCATCAAGCCGGACGGCGCGCCGCGCACCGATCCCACGGTAACGCTCCGCGTCGAGCGCGAAGGCGCTCCGACCGAGACCGTTGAGCTCGCGGCCGATAAGGGCACGCTCGGCCACTACACCGGCAAGCTTATGCCGCGCGACACGGGCAACTACCGCCTGATCTACGAGCCAGGCGGCGGCGAGAAGGTCGAGGCGCAGATGCACGTGCGTCCTTCGACCGAGGAATTACGGCGGCCCAACGTCGATCGCGACGCTTTGGCCCAAATCGGCAAGCTCATCGAACCCAAAGATCTTGCCTCGATCACCGGCGAGCTGAAAGGCGAGCCCAAAACCATTTCGCTCCATCGCGAAGAGAGCATTTGGGACAACTGGTTGGTGCTGACGATGTTGGTTGTTATCTATTCGGTTGACGTAGGGCTGAGAAGGTTGAGCGGGCTTTCGTAACGTAGTACGGAATTCATTTCGTTTTTTCCGAAGGCAATGAACCGGCGCAAAAGCATCGGGTAACGGAATGAATTCCGTTCTACAAAGGAGACTGACTTTGGACTTTGGACTTTGGACTTTGGACTCGACACCGGCCCGCCTTTGCGCCCTCATCGCCGCGATGACGGTAGCGGGGCGCGCCGCCGCGGCCGATGCGCCCGCCAACGATGCGTTGCCGCTCACGGAAACGCGCATCGTCGAACAAGTGACTGCCGCCGTCGACCGGGCCCTGACCTTTATCGCTGAGAAACAGCGGCCCGACGGCGGCTGGCACGACAACAACGCGCCGAACGCTCTCTCGATGTTGGCCTTTATGGGGCGCGGACATGTGCCGGGCCGCGGACCCTACCGCGAAACGCTCGAGCGTGGCAAAAAGTTCGTACTCGCCCAGCAACAACCCAATGGGCTCTTCACTTCGTCGCGGCCGTCGCATGGGCCCATGTACGAACACGCGCTGACGACGCTGGGCATGGCCGAGATGTACGGCATGGATCCCGATCCGGCGCTGGAAGACGGCGTGCGGCGGAGTGTGAACCTGATCGTGTCGGCCCAGTCGCCCAACGGTGGCTGGCGCTATCAGCCGCAGCCTTCCGACGCCGACCTGAGCGTCACCGTCATGCAGATCGTCGCGCTGCGAGCGGCCAACAACGCCGAGATCCCCGTGCCCACGGCCACGATCGACAAGGCAATCGCCTACGTCAAATCGTGTGCGCATCCGAACGGCGGTTTTGCCTACCAGACGGGCGGTGGCCCGAACCCACAAATGAGCGCCGCGGGCACGCTTTCGCTGCAGTTGCTCGGTCAGTACAACGATCCCTCGGTCGCCAAAGCCCTCGATTATCTTGCACCGACGGAAATCAAATGGCAGGCCGGCCCGGTGCAGTATTTTTACTACTTCCATTACTATGCCATTCAGGGTCACTACCAGGCGGGGGGCAAGTATTGGAACGAATGGCACCCCAAAATACGCGAGCTGCTGTTGAGCAAGCAGAACGCCGACGGAAGCTGGGACGTTCCGCCCGGCACCGCCGAGAACGAAGGCGTCGTCGGCCCCAACAAAGTCTATTGGACCGCGATGGCCTCACTCGTGCTGGAAATTTATATGCACTTTTTGCCGGCGTACCAGAGGTAAAAGGCAGAAGGCAAAAAGAATGTCGAACATAATGAAAATAGAACGACCAAGGCACAACGGCACGAAGACAACTTTGTGCCTTTGTGCCTTGGTGGTTTTTTGTTCCGCGCCGGTGACAGCTGCGGATTCTGTCGGCTCGATCCGCGGCAACATCGAGGCCGTGGGGCAACCAACCGCCGTCACGGCCGTCAATCGAACGAATAACAAGAAATATCCCGGACAACTCGATACCGCGACGGGCGAGTTCAACGTCGACCAATTACCGCTGGGATCGAAATACGACCTTGTCATCGACTACGGCACGGCGCGGTTGGAAGGAATCAGCCTCAGCGTGCCGACATCGGACTATGAGGAAGAGCAGCCGCTTACCGACGACGACGTGAAGACGATTCGCGAAAAAGTGCTGTCCATGAACAAGTTCGAAGACCAGGTCGAAATCCTGGCCATGGAGGGAAACATCCAGCACGCCGCAATCCTGCTCAACAAGCTGCGCACGAAGCCGTTCGTCAACTCCCAGCCGGGCGAGGCCGTGTGGCGCGTCGAGTTGTGGCATTTTGAACGGCCGGAAGAGACGTGGGTCAAGGTGCAAGACGAGTTGTTTTTGACGCTCTATCGTGAACGGCTGCAAAAATCGGCCTACGATCAGAAATCGCTGACCTTTACTCCAGCTCTGGGCGGCTTGTCGCCCACCGCCGAATCGCCGATGATTGACGTTGGCAGGATAGTATTACCGCCTGCCGCGCGCGGCGTCCGCTGGCAGGCAAGGCGTGAGAAAAATGACGAATGACCAATGACGAATGACGAAAGAATGACGAAGCCCGAATGACGAATGGCCTTGTTGTAATTCGGGCTTCGTCATTCGACATTCCCTCGTCATTGGTCATTCGTCATTCGTCATTTTGATGATGGTTTGCACTTACACAGGGCGAACCCAAGCATTAGCGGCAAGACACATAAGAAAGGAACCCACTATGGACCGACGTGACTTTCTTGCGAAAACCACTGCGGCGGGCGTGGCGCTTGGCGCGCCGTCGCTGGCTGCCGCCGACGCGCCTGCCCGAAAGCTGGGCACCTGCGGGCCGCCGCCGCGCAAAAACCCCGAGCGTCAGACGGCGGCCGAAGGGATGCCACCCTTGCCGCTGCCGGTCACGCCGCTGCGGCGCAGCGAGCCCAAGGCCGAGCCGACGCCGCCAATGATGGTGGCCAAGCTCGAATACGGCACGACGCAGG
>DASSFG010000670.1:0-2540 GCA_035694685.1 Pirellulales bacterium | reverse complement strand
GTCCGCGGGTAGATCTTGGGCACGCGTGTTTTCGTTGTTGGCCCTCGTAAGTCACTTGCCGAACGCCGCTGTATTGAATAAAAAACAGAACATCCCAATAATTGATACGATGAAATGCGCGTATCCTCTGCTGGTTTTACTCTGCACCTGTCTGCCGGCGACCCTCTTAGCGCAACAACGCGCGGTGGCCGAGGCGAAACCTCGCGCCGAGCGTGAGTGCGGCCAATGGGGAGGCAGCTCGCTGCGCAACAACGCGCCTGCGGGCGAACACGCACCGCTTGCCGTGGAGCGTCTCGGCGAATTCAATGAAAAGCTCGGATGGCGACTGCCGCTGCCCGGCTCAAATGTAAAATGGACGACGCGGCTCGGGACGCAGACCTATGGCACGCCGATCGTGGCCGGAGGCAAAGTCTTCATCGGCACGAACAACGGAGCGGGCTATCTAGCTCGTTATCCGGAGACGACTGATTTGGGCTGCTTGCTCTGTTTCCACGCTGAGACGGGCGGCTTTCTCTGGCAGCTCTCGTGCGAGAAGCTTCCCACCGGCATGGCTCACGATTGGCCGTATGTTGGCCTATGCAGCACGCCGCTGGTTGAAGGCGATCGATTATGGTGCGTTACCAACCGCGGTGAGGTTGTTTGCCTCGATACCGAGGGCTTTCTCGACGGCGAGGATGACGGATCGGACAAAGGCATCAAAGATGAGCTATTTTCAGTCGCCGCCGATTCCAGGCCGGGCCTTCTCTCGGCCGAATGCGCCGATTTGCTCCGCGAAGAATTTGCAAGCGCGGGAGTTCGCTTACCGAACCATATCAACGTCCGAACGGTTGCCGCCGGCCGGCAGTGGGAGTTTACGACCGCTGGTCTGGATGGCGATATCCACTTCACCGTCCGCCTGCACCTAGGCCGTCTCTACGTCACGCGAAAGCGGCCCACCAAGGCGGCGCGCAGGGACGACGCTGACGTTGTTTGGTCGCTCGACATGATGAAAGACTTGGGCGTTTCGCAGCACAACATGTGTACCTGTAGTCCGACTGCCTGGAAAAACACCCTCTTTGTCTGCACTTCCAACGGCCTCGATTTCGAGCACAAGCGCGTCGCCGCGCCGTTCGCTCCTAGCTTCTTGGCCCTCGACAAACACTCCGGCGCGGTCCGCTGGGCCGACCGCTCGCCGGGCGACAACATCCTACACGGGCAATGGTCTTGCCCGGCCGCCGGATTGCTGGGTGGCGTGGCCCAAGTGATCTTTGGCGGCGGCGATGGCTGGCTGTACAGCTTTGACGCCGAAGAATGGGACGACGGAGAGCCGTATGGCCGTCCGCGGCTGCTATGGCGATTCGATTGCAACCCGAAAGACGCGACGTACTCCGTTTCAGCGCGTTCAACCCGTAATGCTATCATGGCCGTTCCAGTGATTCATCAGGGCTTGGTTTACGTGGCCGTTGGAGAAGACCCGGAACACGGTGAAGGCAATGGTCACCTATGGTGTATCGACCCCAGACGTCGCGGCGATGTCAGCGCCCAACTGGTCGTCCACCGCGACGCGCCCACTCAGCCACTTCCTCACAAGCGATTGCAAGCCGTCACCGCGGAAAATGGCGAAATTGCCATCGACAACCCAAATTCGGCCGTAGTTTGGCACTACGCCGAGTTCGACTGGAACGGCGACGGCAAGATTGCGGATTTCGAGGAGCGGATGCATCGCACGATCTCCAGCGTGGCCGTTAAGGACGATCTGCTAGTCGTCCCCGACTTTAGCGGTTTGCTGCATTGCCTCGATGCAAAAACGGGCCGCGTGTATTGGACCTTTGACCTGTTTGCGGCTACGTGGTGCTCGCCGTTAATTGTCGATGGCAAGATCTTCGTCGCCGACGAGGAGGGCAAGGTCGCGGTCTTTGGGCTCTCTCCGGATCCGAATTGTGCGATGGCACGGGCGGCGGATGGCTCCCTGGCACCGTTGCATGTACTTGAGCTTCCGAACTCGATTTACGCGGCGCCCATGGTCGTCAACGATGTGCTGTACATCGCCACGAAGATGGAGTTATTCGCGATCGCGGCCGACAGGCGTGATTGAACGGCGGTGCCTGGCAAGAGGCTGAAATTCTCCCGCCGCCCGATCGCTGAAGTCATCCGGCGACGGGGGCGTCCGCGCCAGTAGCTGGGGCTGGCGGCAGGCAAATACGACGTGCGTTTGCGCCCTTGCGCTTCGGGTTGGTATCGCGACCAACGCAACTTTTAAGTCACCACACAAGATTGACGGCAATTGCAGCCGTGAAGGTTTTGGCCGTACAATCGAACCAGCGAGAAGGGACGCAGGACGTCGACATTCTCCTGCGGCGCGCTGACTTGGATCGAGCGATCGCCGCCATGAGCGCCGCCTGCTTTGTCTATCGTCACGCGGCCGGCATCCACATGTTTCTCGACGGCTCGGAGGCGAAGGCTCGCGCCGCGGTTCACCTTGTTTTCGCCGGCGAAAAGGTCCGCCAGGAATATCTTTTGGCCGCCCCCGATACATCCGAAAGCGAACGTGCGGATGCGTT
>DASSFG010000669.1:0-6931 GCA_035694685.1 Pirellulales bacterium | reverse complement strand
AAGGCGAGTCATCAGTTTTTGGCCCACAATCCAATCCGTTTTGAATGTTTCCTACCCCAGCTAAACTACACCGCACCGTCGATCTCGCGACTGCTGCTAGAATTAGAAGCCAAATGAGGAAGTTATTTTTCGGCCGGCCCTCAAGGTACGTGACGTCGACAAGTGGGCTAGATCGCTGCCGGCCAAAGAACAGTTCAGTTTGAACTACTGGCTCAACCAGTACATTCACTGGTCGATTGGCGATCCGACGGAAACGTCAATCTCGAACCTACGCGAGACCTTTCCGTCATTAGAGACGGCCATTGATTTTGACATCGTGTTGCGGCGGCTCGGTGTTCTCAAGCAATTCGATCGCGGTACATTTGGAGTGTCGACTACCGAGTTTTTTCCAGAAGTGGAAGATGTCTGGTTCGCTTGTGGGCGTTCGATCGAACGCATACCAAATAGCTTGGCAAAAGCGGAACTTTGGCTGCAACCGATCGCACACGACGCCGGCGCTGATGCCGGCCTGGAGGCAGCCGTTTACCTTGGAAGCCGAGGTAGGATCGGTGAAGTGGGCGTCGATGCAATAAGCGATGCTTGGCATACTGCCATCTGCCGCGACATTGAGCGATGGGTTCCGGAAAGGAAACTCACAAAAGAGTTGATTCGCCGGGCACGAGCAGGCACTGTGTCCTTGGTCGAAGCCGCGGAGGTCTTGCGATCCGGCGAAGACCTCCCGCGTTTTTTCACATTCCGAGACGAAGAGGAAGATCACATCGACGCGACCATGTTCCGCGCCGTCGAATGGCTCAACCTTACCGGTTTCAAACCGTGGTTGGAATCATGCGTGGCGGATTTGTCAGCCGGGCCTCAGACCGGTACTCTGTATCCGGCGCGCGGCGCTTGGTGGTTGTTTCACTGGTGCCGGTCCGATCTCGCACTATCGATGGCGGAGAAACAGGGGGTGGAGTCCTGGTTGTGGGCGATCCTTTCTGGCTCTTTGGAGAGAGGAAAGCCATGGCGACTGGATTGGGGCGTTGGCGACGATGCTCGTACGACGGATTACTTACCCATGGCACTTCAAGGCCTGGGCAAGCTGCGCCTCCACACGAAAACCCGCCGTTCGCTCCGGCGGCGGTGGGCACGCCGCTAATCTCGCGGGAAAGACGCATTCCAACATCAGCGCGGCTCGCTGGGCGACGCGATGCGGCTCGTTCATTCTAAGCACCATGACGGTCGCGCGGCCGACTGGGGTTCGGCCCAAGATGATCGGCCCTGCCCAGCGAAAATGGCGGCCCCATTTCTGCCGGCGCAGATTAAACAGCCATGCTCGCTTGCCGGTTTTTGGGTCAATACCCGCAAGGTTCGGCCCCTTGTGGTGATTGTCTGCGTAGCATGCCAGCGCCAGATTCAGGGGCGCTGTCACACCGCCGTGTTGCACCGCAACGATGTGGTCGATTTCGAAAGTGATCGACACAAATTGTTGAGGCAAGCGACAATACTCGCAGCGATGCCTCGCGCGCTCAGTGACGAGCTCCGCCAGGCCCTTGTCGACCGCCATCACGACGCCGCGCGATGGTGCTTCAACGCGACTCGCGCTTGAGAGTGAATGATGTCGAGCAAACAGCCGAGCCGTTCATAAGCTTCCGTTTCCCGCTCCTCCGTCGCTGTCAGTGTGCCGGCGCGGGCCTTTGCCGCCAGCTCGCGCATGCGTTGCCGGTCGCTCTCCGGGAACTGCATCTTCAGCAACGCCCGCGCGGCCGTTGCAGATGGTTCTCCTTCAAATCGGATGACCCGCTCCCAGATGGAAGCCGCAATGTCGCTTTCGATGTCGGTGGCCATGAGACTGCCTGGCAAAACTTTCCGCCATTTCCGATGCACTGACGATCAACTACTGACACTCTACTCGTCCTTGTGCCGGTCGGCAATCGCTACCTGGAAAAGGCTGGGGTCGCCTGGTTGGATCTGCTGCACTTTGTCTGTGTCAACGGCTGGGGCGATCAACTCTTCGGAGCCTATCCTCGCATCCGACCGCCGAACGCAGCCTTGTTGGTGGTTTGCCTTGCGTTAGCCCTGCTGTGTGGGCTATTTTGGCTGCACCATGAACGACCACAGCTTTGCCATCGTTCGCAACGGGCAAGGGATAGCTCGCGAGCAGATTCGCACGCTGCCGTTTGAGGAGTTCCGCCGAGCTATTGTCGATGCCGTGGCTGGTCGACAGCGAGTGGCGGCATTCTTCGCCGACGCCGTAAATTCGTCCGATCAGGTCGATCTCTATGCGGTGCTGGCCGATAGCGCGCGGGGCCTGCTGCGTGTCGGCAGAGCCACGTTGGAATCCGACCAGTTCGCGTCGCTAACGCCTGACTGCCCGCAAGTGCATCTCTTCGAACGCGAGATGGCCGAACAGTACGGCGTCTGCCCGGAAGGCCACCCTTGGCTCAAGCCGGTCCGATTTCATTCTTCTTATCGGCCGGGCCACGATGCCTGGGGCCGCAAGGCGGACGAGGTTCCGGTCGTCGGAGTCACGGACTTTTATCGAGTCGAGGGGGAGGAAATTCACGAGGTGGCTGTCGGCCCCGTTCACGCGGGCATCATCGAGCCGGGGCATTTTCGTTTCCAGTGCCATGGCGAACAAGTTTTCCACCTGGAGATCTCGCTCGGCTATCAGCACCGCGGCATCGAGCGGGCACTGAGGGGCGGCCCGACCAAGCGCACCATCTATATGATGGAGGCCGTGGCCGGAGACACGTCGGTCGGCCACGCAACCGCATATTGTCAGGCGGTGGAAGCGTTGGCCGGTTGCCAAGTGCCCATACGCGCCGACGCCTTGCGCGGCATCGCGCTGGAGCTGGAGAGGTTGGCCAACCATACCGGCGACCTGGGGGCGCTGGCGGGCGACGTCGGCTACTTGCCGACCGCCTCGTACTGCGGGCGCATCCGCGGCGACTTCCTGAACCTGACGGCCCTCATCTGCGGCAGCCGTTTCGGCCGGGGCATGGTCCGTCCAGGAGGCGTCGGCTTCGACCTGGACGAGGACCGCAAGCAGCAGTGTCTGCAGCGTTTGGAAGCCGCCTACGACGACGTGGCCAGCGCGGCCGGCCTCCTCTGGGAATCGGCGTCGGTGCAGGCCAGGTTCGATGGAACGGGGGCCGTTTCGTTCGACGACTGCCTTGCGCTCGCATTGGTCGGCCCGGCTGGCCGGGCTTGCGGGGCGGAATGCGACGTCCGACAGGATTTTCCCGCCGGCATCTACCGGTTTGCTCAGCTTCCCGTCTCCACCTGGCGGACGGGTGACGTATTCGCCCGCGCTTTCGTGCGCTGGCTGGAGATTCAGAGGTCCGTAGGGTTCATCCGCAGCCAACTGCGAGAGCTTCCAGACGGGCCGATCCGGACGGACGTAGGAACCGCGAAGCCGGATCATCTTGCCGTGAGCCTCGTCGAAGGTTGGCGGGGCGAGATCTGTCACGTGGTGCAGACCGACAGCCAAGGCCGCTTTGCCCGTTACAAGGTCATCGACCCGTCGTTCCACAACTGGTTCGGGTTGGCGCTGGCACTGCGCAACCAGCAGATTTCCGACTTTCCCCTGTGCAATAAGAGCTTTAATTTGTCGTATTGCGGGCACGACTTATAGGGGAAAACCCGGCGCCAGCCCGCCATTGGTAATGACGAATGACGAAGCACGAATGACGAAAGAAGCACGAATGACGAAGTCCGAATGGCCGGCGTCCGAGCTTAGCTTTCGGCATTCGTCATTCGGCGTTCGTCATTCTTTCGTCATTCGTCATTAGGCATTCGTCATTGATCGGTGGTGGGCCGGCGAAGCGCAAGCTGGCTTGTCCCACCCTACGAGGAGAGAAAAACGTGTTGCAAATCCTGCGGGCGCGTCTGAAGCAGGGGCATCGAACGATCGCGTATCCGGCCCAAATGCCCGTGCTCCCGGACCGCTTCCGCGGTCTGCCGGTGGTCGACACGGCCAAGTGCCCTGACGGCTGCCGGGAGTGTGCCGAGGCGTGCCCGACGGAAGCGATCGCCGTCGACGAACAGGGCTTTCGACTCGACTTGGGGCGGTGCTTGTTCTGCACTGATTGTGTCGAGGCTTGTCCTGAAGGCGCAATCCGCTACAGCCAGGAGCATCGACTCGCCACACGTACCCGCGAGGACCTTGTCTACGATGGCCGCACGCTGAACCTGGCGAAAATGCTCGACGACAAGACACGTCGAATGTTCGGCCGGTCGCTGAAACTTCGTCAGGTGAGCGCGGGCGGCTCCGGAGCCTGTGAGGCCGATCTGAACGTGTTGGGTACGGTGGTTTTCGACTTGGGACGGTTCGGCATTCAATTTGTGGCGTCGCCGCGGCATGCCGACGGGCTGGTGCTTACCGGCCCAGTCAGCGAGAACATGCGCTCGGCGCTATTGGAGACCTACGCGGCGATTGCGCCCCCCAAGCTGGTCATCGTGGTCGGGACGGAAGCCATCAGTGGCGGTGTGTTCCGCGGCCACCCGGAAGTTCACGATGGTTGCGGTCCGCTCCTGCCCGTCGACTTGTTCATTCCCGGCTGGCCGCCGCACCCGTTGACGATCCTCGACGGCTTTTTGCGCCTGCTCGGCCGCCTGGAAGAAGCGGACGCCAGGTGAAGCTGATGTGCGCCGAAGCCATGATCGGCCGCGGAAGCTTGGCGGCATGATCGTCGCTGGGGCCGTCGTGGTGAACTAAACGGACTTGTGTATTGTGTGCCTCGGTTGACTATAATCAGGCAGGCGCGTCAATCGCCGTATTCGACATTCGCTGGATGCCTTGAGAGCACAGGCCGATGACTGCCTCAGATCCGTATGCCGCAACGGAGGGCCTCAGCGGCCAACGTTCGCTGACAGCGCGCGGCACCACGGCTGCCGTAGCGGGGGAGCTTCCTCAGTCGATTGGGCGATACCGGGTCGAAAAGCAGTTGGGCGAAGGGGGCTTTGGCCTCGTTTATCTGGCCCGCGACGAGCAACTCGACCGGCCCGTAGCCATCAAGGTGCCGCATCCTAAGTGCCTGGGTGCACCCGACGACGCCGCGGCCTACCTGAGAGAAGCCCGGGTCGTAGCGGGACTCGACCATCCTCACATCGTTCCCGTGTACGACGTCGGTGGCACTGACGAATTCCCTTGTTTTGCAGTTTCGAAGTACATCGACGGCACGACTTTGGGCGACCGCGTGCGGCAGCACCCCTATTCGCACACGGAGGCGGCGGAGTTAACCGCCACGCTGGCCGAAGCCTTGCACTATGCTCACCTCAAGGGGCTCGTTCACCGCGACATCAAACCGGGCAACGTTCTCATCGATCAGCAAGGAACGCCGTTTATCGCCGACTTCGGCCTGGCGCTGCGCGAAGACGATTTTGAGCGCGGCAACGGCTACGTGGGAACGCCTGCTTACATGAGCCCCGAGCAAGCGCGCGGCGAAGCACACCGGGTCGACGGCCGCAGCGACATTTTCAGCCTGGGCGTGGTGTTCTATCAATTGCTCAGCGGCAAATTGCCGTTCCGCGCCGGGACCTGCCAGGCGCTGCGAGAGCAGATCACGACGTTCGATCCAAAACCTCCCCGTCAAATCAGCGACGCCATTCCCAAAGAACTGGAGCGCATCTGCTTGAGAGCGTTGGCGAAGCGCGCCAGCGACCGCTACCCGACGGCCAAGGACATGGGCGATGATCTGAGGCACTTTCTGGCCACGCGGCCGCAGGCCGCGATGGCCTATGGGCGGGCAGATCTGCCGCCGAGCGCGGCCGGCGTGCTCGATCAGATGACCACCCTCGCCGGGCCGCCGCCAGCAACTCCCTTCTCCGCCAGCAGGCCGATCCGCATCGTCCCCAAAGGATTGCGCTCGTTCGACGCGCACGACGCCGATTTCTTTCTCAATCTGCTCCCAGGCCCTCGTGATCGCGACGGCCTGCCCGATAGCATCCGTTTCTGGAAAGACCGGATCGTGGAGGCCGAGGCCGCCGACACGTTTAGCGTGGGCTTAATCTATGGCCCGTCAGGTTGCGGCAAGTCGTCGCTGGTCAAGGCGGGACTATTGCCGCTGTTGCCGGACCAGATCGTACCGGTCTATGTGGAGGCGGCGCCCGACGAAACGGAAGCCAGGCTGCTGGGTGCGTTGCAAGGGAAGTTTCCGCTTTTGGCAAATTGCCCGAGTCTGAGACCGGCGCTGGCGGCCTTGCGGCGCGGCCAATGCCTGCGCGCCGGACACAAGGTACTCGTCATTCTCGACCAATTCGAACAATGGCTGCACGCCGAAAACGCCGCCAGCGAGCTGGTGCCGGCCCTGCGTCAGTGCGACGGCGCTCACGTCCAGTGCCTGGTGCTGGTGCGCGACGATTTCTATGTGGCGGTAAACCGTTTTTTCCAACAGTTGGAGGTGCCCGTCACGGAGGGCCACAACTATGCCTTGGTCGATTTGTTCGATTTGGACCACGCCGGCAAGGTCCTGACTGCTTTCGGACGCGCCTATGGGAAGCTGGCCGCGGATGGCAACCTGACCCCGCCGCAGCAAGCGTTCGTGCAGAAAGCCGTCAGCGGTTTGGCTGAAGACAGAAAGGTCATCAGCGTACGGCTGGCGCTGTTCGCGGAGATGATGAAAGGCCGGGCGTGGAGCCCGGAGAGTCTGCGCGACGTGGGGGGCACTCAAGGCGTCGGCGTGACGTTCCTGGAGGAGACCTTCAGCGTCAAGTCCGCGCCGCCCACCCATCGCCTGCACGAACAGGCCGCGCGGAACGTGTTGGCAGCGCTGCTGCCGCCGTCGAGCAGCGATATCAAGGGGCAAATGCTGCACTACGACAAACTGCTCGGGGTCTCCGGTTATGCGGGCCGCCCAGAAGCGTTTCGGGCACTGCTGGACGTGCTGGTGAAAGACCTCCGCTTGATTGCGCTTACTGAACCGCAGGGCGGTGGAGCGTCGGGCGACACGGG
>DASSFG010000668.1:0-5020 GCA_035694685.1 Pirellulales bacterium | reverse complement strand
CCAGTGACTCTCTGGAAGACCGCCACGGGCGACCAACATCTCGAGCTGCGGCTTTGGAGCACGGAAGATAGCGAAGATTACGCAGTAGGCTTTTCAGCCGATGGGGTTCGGCTGGCCGTGCTCGGGGGCGACCAGGTGCGGATCTGGGAACTTTCGACCTGCCAGGTTTTGTCGACGATCGAAGTACCCGGCAGCGAAGCGATGATCGTCTCGCCTCGAACCAACACGGTGGCCACGGGGGGGCACAATCCGGCAACCGGCGCCAACGTGACCGTTTGGGACATATCGTCGCTTAGCTGCGTGCGCGAGTTCGATGGCCATACTCAAAGCGTCTCCGCCATCGCCTTTTCGGCCGACGGCAAGCTATTGGCCAGCGGCGGGCGTGACGGCATTGCCAATTTGTGGCGTCTCCTTTGATCCGGTGGGTCTTCGAGGCTCGACGGATCGGCACGAGGGAAATAACGCTCGACCACCTGGTTAAATTCGGCTGGGGTACTCACGCGCGCGGCATAGGTGCGAAACTCGCGCGCGCCGGGGCGGCCCTGTGCATAGCAGCACGCGAACTTGCGCATCAAGCGCGTTCCCTTATCGGGGCCAAACCGTGCCACCACCAGGTCGAAGTGGTGCAACAATAGCTGCCGCTCTTCGCCGAGTGTCAAATCCGCTGGTACCGGCTCTCCGCGCAGTGCCGCCGCCGCCTGCCGAAACAACCACGGCTTGCCGAGCGCCGCACGAGCGATCATCACGCCATCGACCTGATAACGGGCAAAAGCTGCCACCACCTTCTCGGGACGGTCGAGATCGCCGTTGCCAATCAAAGGAATCCGCTTGAGGTGTTCCTTGAGCTGAGAAATCTGCTCCCAGTCGGCTGAGCCCTGGAAAAAATCCTGGGCGGTCCGGCCATGGACCGTCAACGCCGCGCCGCCGGCCGCTTCCACCGCCTGGGCAACTTCCGGAGCAGTAATACGATCGCGCGTGCAACCCAGTCGGATTTTTGCCGTGACCGGCGTCGGGGCGCAGGCCGCCGACACGCGCTCCACGATCTGCCCCACACGATCGGGAAAACGCAACAAGTACGAACCGCTATGCGCGTCCACGGTAATCTGCTTGACCGGGCAGCCGAAGTTGATATCGACCACGCTTACCTTGAATTCGTGGGCCAGCGTGGCGCCGACCTCGGCCAGGATGGCGGGGTCGTTGTCCCAAATTTGCACCGCCAGCGGACGCGGCTCGTCTTTTACTCCCCACAGCCGGTCGGGCAGTTCCTGCCGCCGCTCTTCTTGCGACAAGAACCCTTTGGCGCTGATCATCTCGGTCGCCTGCAATCCCGCACCGCCAAACTGCCGCACGATCTGCCGGTAGGCGTAGTTGGTGAAGCCCGCCATCGGCGCCTGCAAGATGGGCGGATCGACGACGATTGGACCAATTCTCAAAGGCGGTCGAAGGGAGGGCATCTCCTCAGTTTTACGTAAGGCCCCAAATCCAAGCAACGGCGCCTGGGAGGAACGCCATGGTCGTGTGCGCATCGTGCCTCCCCGGAACGCGTTGAAATACGTTAACCGAGCGGAGGCGAATGCCACTTGGTTAACGTAATTGAGCGGTGTGAGAAGCGAGATCGCCGGCCGCAAACCGCCGCGTTTTCTCGAAGGTGCGCAATTCGGGCGAAGACGCGCAACTGGCGTAGCCGGCTTCGTAAGAAATCGGAGCGGCCTGCCCCAAAACCCCCGCGTTTTCTCGAAGATGCGCAAAAGCGCCAACGAAGAGTCGCAATTCGGTCGTTTAACCGCAGGCCCATCGGGCCGCGCGGTGGCCGGCAATCAAAAAAGCTGAGCGCCAACGAAGACTCGCAACTTCGACGATCAGAAAACGCCCCGTTTTCTGCGAAGAAGTGCAGCTCGCGCCCCAAAACCGCCGCGTTTTTTCGAAGAAGCGCAACTCGACGTGAAGAGTCGCAATTCGGTCGTTTAACCGCAGGCCCATCGGGCCGCGCGATGGGTGGCAATCAAAAAAGCCGAGCGCCAACCAAGACTCGCAACTTCGACGATCAGAAACCGCCGTGTTTTCTCGAAGGTGCGCAACTCGCATCCTCAAAACCGCCGCGTTTTGTCGAAGGTGCGCAACTCGACCGACGACGCACAACTGGCGTAGCCGACTTCGTGAGAAGGCGGGGCGGCCTGCCCCAAAACCGCCGGGTTTTCTCGAAGGTGCGCAGCTCGCACCCCCAAAATCGCCGGGTTTTGTCGAAGGTGCGCAACTCGACCGAAGACGCGCGACTGGCGTAGCCGGCTTCGTGAGAAGGCGGGGCGGCCTGCCCCCAAAACCGCCGCGCTTTGTCGAAGGTGCGCAACTCGCATCCTCAAAACCGCCGCGTTTGTCGAAGGTGCGCAACTCGGCAAGTGCTACACCCTACACCCTAAGCCCTAAGCCCTAAGTCCTAGTAATCCAAATTGCCAAAGAACGGCCACTCGGTATTAGACGCAGGCGCTGGCCGAAAAGTTCCACGGCCCAAAAGGCCCAACCCCAAAAAATGTAAGACCTGGATCGGAGTCTACCTCTTAGCCCGCATTGCGCACCTGTCCACACTAACCCGAAGCGCAGCGACGATGGGAAAACGACTTACCTCGCTTGCGCTTCGGATTAGTGTCGGGCGCGCTGTCGCGCGGCTACGGGGACAGGTGCGCAATGCGGGTTAGACGCTCGATCCTGCTAAAAAGTTCCACCGCTCAGTGCGTTGAAGACCAGATGCGCACCAGGTTGTCGAAACAGCGCGACACCGCACCTTGTTCGTGATTCAGCATTTTGCGGAGCTTGGCAAGGGCGCGCTCGCAGATTTTTTGCGAGGCTTTGGCAGAGCGCCCGACGTCCCGGCCGATCTCATCGAACGAACGACCGTCGCCAAAACGTAGCGTGAGCACGCGTTGCGCCAGGGGCGACAGCCGCGTCATCGCCCACGACACGAGCCTCTGCTCTTCGAATCGCTCGGCATACGTCGCGGGAGTTTCGTGGCAGGTCACCGCCTTCAATAATTCCTCTCCCCCACAGTCGTCCAGCGGCATCCGCATTCTGAGGCTTGGCGCGCTGTGCTGCCGTCGGGCGTCGAGGCAATTGCGACGAGCGAGCTGCGCCACCCAGGCATTGAATTCTTCAATCGTCTCGCCGCGGAAAGCCGGCAAGTCCGTATACAGTTCGCGCAAGGTCAGTTGGATGATCGAGGATCCACCCATGGTGAAGAACCGGCGCTCGCGTTCGCGGAGGTGCCGGCAAATCACGATTTCGATGATCGGAATGTAGTGCCGGCAGATCTTGTCCATTGCTTCCCGCGAACCTGCGCGGGCCGCGTTCATCAACACCTCGAACGAGCCATAGTCGTCGATAAGCGAGTCAGGGAGGGTTGTCCCCTGCACTTCGACTGCCTCATCGCGCACCATCAGCGCCGCCCTCTCCCGGGGTTCCTTTGCGTCGCAGGCCAACGCGGCCCTTGGCCGCATTGGCAAATTGAACCGCCCCGTAGGAACTATGTCAAGCACCAGATCAAAAAAAGGCCGTTTAAAAATCTTTCGATTTTTCGTGTCGCCTTTTGGAGTCGGCGCTCGCCTTTATATGTAGGGAGCCCAGAGTCTGGCAGAAGTCGGCTAGGCTCCGGCCTCCCGACCGCGCCCGTGCGAGATCACAGCTTCGTTTCAAGGAGTCCACGATGCGTCTACCGCCCAACGATTGGAACTGGTTCTTGAGCTTGATCTCGATCGCCCCGCCGTCCAAAAAGCGACGCCAGAAGCGACTCGCCGGCCGCACGGCGACCATCCAGCAGCTTGAGCCGCGCGAGCTGCTTACGGCGTCGATGGAGGTTTTCGATGGCTCGATGCAGCTCTCAAGCTATGGCAACGACTCATTCGGAACCGTGGCCGTCGGCGCCAGTGCAAGCCACACGCTGACTGTGACCAACGTGGGCGACGAGACCTTGGAAGTCGACCAGCCATCCGCCGACATGGGCTTCAGCGCCCAAGGCGCGTTCCCGCTCTACGTCGATCCGGGCAACTCGGCCAGCTTCACCGTCAGCATGGATACGTCGAACGCTTACGATTACTCCGGCAGCCAGCTTGGCATTCCCTCGAACGACCCGAACTATATGTCCGGCTTCACCGTCTACCTCAGCGGCGACGTCGTCGGCGTGCCCGCCTTGAGCCTGTCCGAAGGCGGCGTGCAGATAGCCGCGGGCGGCAGCGACCAGTTCGGTACGGTCAACGTGGGCGATGCGGCAAGTAAGAACTTTTCCATTAGTAACAGCGGCTCCGACGTGCTTAACGTCAATTCGCTTACGCTGCCCAGCGGTTTTTACACCAACGCTTACTTTCCGATCAGCGTCGATCCTGGCCAGTCGGCGCAGTTCGACGTCGAAATGGACACCTCGGGGGCGGCGGCCTACAGCGGTACGATGACGCTTGGCAGCGACGACCCCAACCATCCGTCGTTCAACGTCACGCTCAGCGGCACGGTGGAAAGCGGCGCCGTCCCCTCGATGACGTTACGAGACGGCTCGGTGACCTTGGGCAACAATAGTAGCGACTCGTTCGGCTCGGTTTACGTCGGGAGCAGTGCGAGCAAGACGTTCGCCCTCAGCAACTCGGGCGACGCTTCGCTCACGGTCAGCTCGATCTCGCTGCCCGGCGGCTTTTCCTTGGCGTCGGGCACGTCGCTGCCGATCACCGTAGCGGCCGGCCATTCGAGCACGTTCGTCGTCAACATGGATACCAGTTCGACCGGCTCTCGTTCCGGCACGATGGAGGTCGACAGCAACGACAGTTCCAACAGCCCGCTGGATGTCAACCTCGACGGCACGGTCAATCCCGCCCCCGCGCCGTCCATGCAGCTCTCGGCCAACTGGAACAGCCTCGCCAACGGCGGCAGTTACTCCTTCGGCACAGTCAACGTGGGTGACAACGCCGCGGTCGACTTTGAAATCGACAACTCGGGCAGCGGCCCGCTTACCATCACCTCGCTCACGCTGCCCAGCGGTTTCACT
>DASSFG010000667.1:0-2392 GCA_035694685.1 Pirellulales bacterium | reverse complement strand
GTCCGTCAGGCGCCACGAATGCCGCCGAAGCCGTACCAAATGTGTCAACCTTCGCGCCTGTCTCACAGTCCCAAACGCAAATCTCCTGGCCCGTTAATGACAAGATTCGCTGGTCCTTGTCGATGAAGGCGATGTAGTCGGTTGATTTCGAGGAAGGGCGAAAGAGTTGTAGCCGGCGTTGCCCGGTTACGTCCCAGAGAGCCAGGCTGTCGCCGCCCTGAAGTCGATAGCCGATCGCCGCGCGGCTACCGTCGCGTGACCAGGCGACGGCTTGAATGTCGATCGCGGGATCGCTGGTAATGGCGCCGGTTAACTCAGTTTCGGTCTGGATGTTCCAGGTGCGCAATACGCCGTCGACACCGGCCGTTATGAGCTGACTGCCGTCAGCAGAAAATTGCAGCGCGCCGCGCGGATTGCTGTGTAACGGGAGCCGCCGAATTTCCCGCCTGGTTGCCAGATCCCACACACCGATCGTCGAGTCTTCGCAGGCAACGGCGATGCGACTGAGATCGGGCGAAGCAACGATCGCCGTGATGGCTTTGGCATGGTCCCCCAGCGGGGCGATCTCCTCAACAGTATTGCGAGCGCCGAACAGCGTATATTCTCGCACCGCTCCGTCATCTTGCCCGATAAAGAATCGATAATTCTTCATTTGAAAATCCGAAGCGAATGCCAGCGACTGCACGTTGTTGGACATCACGCCACGCGGACCGTTGAAGCCGCCACTGGAGGGCAACGCAACACCCGGCTGAGATCCGAGATCCGACTTCGGGGCGTCGACCACGGACGTTTCAACTCTCGGCGACTTGAACCATACGGCCATCAACAACAGGAGCACGAGCGCGGCCGTGACCAGTTCCGCCAATCGTCGTCCACGGCGTTGTGCCACGCGCACTCCGGCGACGCGTTTCTCGGCGCCCGCGGCTTTCAGCCGTGCTTGTAATAAATCGCGCTGGCTTTGCAGCCGGGCCAGGGTGGCATCGGCCCGTGCTAACTTCAATTCGATGTCGTGCAGCTCGCGTTGCTGTTCATCGCACAACCGTTCCAAGACTGCGGCCTGGGCGTCGCAATCGGCCTTTTGGCTTTCTACCGCGGCACACTCGGCCCGAGCGGTGGCGGATGCTGAGCGGGCATGTGCCTCGCTGGCGGCGGCACGTTGCTCACGGAGCTGTTCCGCCAAATCGGCGGCCACGGCCTGGGCCTCGTCACGCAGGCAAACGAGCTTCTGCCGGCGCCTCGCATATTCGGCGACGGCAGCATCGACTTGCTGCGACGTGCTTTGCAGCTCTTGGACGAACTCCGGAGTGTGCCGCTGTACGACGCTTCGTGCTCGGTCACGCAATCGCTGCCAACGGTTTGGCGACTCCGGCACAGCCATCGGCAGCGAAATCTCGGCGCCAAATTCAGGCGCCTTTAATACCTGGCTGGCACGTTGGCGGGACATTGGCGGCGATTGCCCGACCGTTCGGCCTTCGCGAATCGCTTCCAAATCGACCAGTAGTTCGCGGGCCGTTTGGTAGCGTTCGTCGGCCGACTTACGAAGCAAACGGTCGACGATTTGCGTCAGGTCGCATGACAACTTCGGCGCTGCGTCGGCTAATGGCCTTGGTGGCTCATAGGCATGCTGAAAGATCATGGCGGTGGCCGACTCGGCCGCAAACGGCAACTTGCCCGACAACAGCTCGTACAGCATCACGCCTATGGAGTAGAGGTCGCTGCGCGCGTCCACGGCCAGGCCGCGGGCCTGCTCGGGCGAAAGATAGTCGACCGTGCCCAGAATGACGCCGGTGGCCGTCATGGCGCTGCGCCCGTCGTTGCGTTTGGCCAGTCCAAAGTCGGCGAGCAGTGCCCGGCCCGAGCGGGTCTCCAACAAGACATTGCCAGGCTTGATATCGCGGTGAACGATGCCCGCTTCGTGGGCCGCGACGAGGCCGGCGAGACATTGTTGGACGATGGCGAGGGCCTGCACCACGTCGAGGCGGCCGACGCGGTGCAATCGTTCCGCCAGGCTTTCACCCTCGACGAATTGCATCACAAAGTAGTGGTGGCCCTGCTCTTCGCCGATTGAATAGACCTGCACGACGTTGGGATGCGTTAACCTGGCGATGGCGCTCGCTTCGGCGCGGAACCGACCGACGAAGTCGGCGTCGCGGGCAAGTTGCGGCGGCAATACCTTGATGGCCACCCAGCGGTCGAGCGACTCGTCGTGCGCTTTGTAGACGTCGCCCATGCCTCCTTGACCGAGACGAGCGACGACGCGGCAACTTCCCAGCCGCGCCAGCGGCAGGTCGTTGGTGGCCTGACTAGGATTGTCGCGGGCCATTTTCGAGCCTGCGTTCGTGCCGTCTGCCAGTAACGATTTCGTGTCACGCGTTCTCGGCACTTTCGGCTG
>DASSFG010000666.1:0-19168 GCA_035694685.1 Pirellulales bacterium | reverse complement strand
ACGTGGCTCAAGGAACGCATCGGCGCCAGCGAACGGCTGGGGGCCGACGACTATACGCCGAATGAAGAAATCATCGGGCAAGTCGCCGATAACGTGCGGCACTGGGTCGAACAAGGGCATACGCTTTACGCTTCGGACTTGCACTACAACCTGGTGGCCAAAGCGTTTCCCGACGTGGCCAAACCGGCCTTGGCACAACGGGGAAAAGTCCAAGACCTGAATGCGGAAGTGATCGACGGCGGTTTGCGCGAGCTGATCGGTGGCGAAATGCCGCTCAAGTTCGACCAGGCGGGCTGGTATCCCGCGGCATTCGAAGGCCAGGAGGTGACGCCCTATCTCCGCGGCAAATACACGACCGACGGTGGCCAAGAGCAGACCGCGCCCTTGATGGTCAAGTTTCCGGTTCACGACGGCACCGTGATCTTTACCTCGTTTCACAACGAAAAGCAGAACAACGAGACCGAGCTGAAGCTGTTGCGTTACCTGGTGTTCTCGGCCGTGACGGCCGAGGTCGAAACGAAGGTCGAGCGCACGATGGTGCAGGGCGGCTTCGCGCCGGCCAAGAAAAACCTGTTCAGCGCTTCGGCCGGCGAGCCTTCGGCCACCAGTGTGTACCATGCCGACAAGCCGGGCCACTTGCAGTTCGTGCTCGGCTTTCAGAACGCCGGCGCCGAGCTGCGGCTGACGGTCGTTGGTCCCGACGGCAAGAAACAGGAACGGCAAGGCACGAGCACCATCACCATCGACCTGGCCGACGCCGCCGCGGGCGATTGGACCTATACTGTGACCGCGGTCAAGCTGCCCAACGAGAATTTCCCGTTTACGGTCACGGTTGGCCAGAAGTAGGGGCAGGACGATCGTGAACCGGCAATTCGACACGATAGCGATTCTGGGCGTGGGGCTGATCGGCGGCTCAATCGGTCTCGCCGTGCTCCGCCGCGGCCTGGCAAGCCGCGTCATTGGCGTCGGCCGCCGTATCGAGGGCCTACGAATGGCCCTGGAAATGGGAGCGATCACTTCGTTTACGTTGGCTCCGGCCGAAGGAGTTGCGGAGGCCGATCTCGTCGTCGTTTGTACGCCGGTGGGCCGCATTGCCGACGACGTTCGCACCGTCGCCCGGCATTGCCGGTCGGGCACGTTGATCACGGACGTGGGCAGCACCAAGGGTGCGATCGTGGCGGAGGTCGGCGGTTCGCTGCCGGGAGGCGTGCAGTTCATCGGCAGCCATCCTCTAGCCGGCAGCGAGCGCAGCGGTGCAGCCGCGGCTGAAGTCGATTTGTTCGTGGACCGAGTCGTCGTTCTCACGCCTAGTGCGGCAACGCAGAGCGAAGATCTAGAGCGGCTCGGCGACTTCTGGCGCAGCTTAGGGGCGCGGGTCGTGACCATGTCTGCTGAGGAGCATGATCGGGCGTTGGCGATCACAAGTCATCTGCCGCACCTGGTCGCCTCGGCCTTGGCCGCCTCTACGCCGCAAGAATTGCTCCAACTCACTGCGACAGGTTGGGCCGACACCACGCGCATCGCCGCGGGCGATGCGGACCTTTGGCGGCAGATTTTCGCCAGCAACCGTGACTCGCTGCTCGCTTCGCTGAGCTCCTTCGAGCAACAACTCGCATCCTTTCGCGCGGCCCTTGAGGGGCGCGACGACGATGGCCTGGTTGAATTATTGGCGGCCGCGAAGCGCCGCCGAGATACCGCCTAGTGCTCTTATTTAAACAACCACGGATCTTTCCAAGCGAGGCCCTGGGTTACAACCAAGAACCGGCGTTTTGCGGGTCGCTAAATGCAAAATGCAAAATGCAAAACTCAAAATGCAAAATGAGACGTTGGAGGCACCGCACAGTCGGCACGTCCGCTTACGTCATTTTGCATTTTGCATTTTGACTTGTTTTGCCGGGGCCGGGGCCCTCTTCGCCGGCCGCGCTGATGGTGGGCCGGCGCTCGCAAGCTCGCTTGTCCCACCCTACACCCCCGATTTCGTCGCGGCGAGAAACAGGTCGATGCCCAAACGCTCGGCTCCGAGCGTCAAGCAAGAGCGAGGCACTCCGGCTGTCAAGCCAAGCTCGAATAGTTCTTCGGCAGTGCGATAAATCAGGTACCAATTGCCGATCCATTCCATGTACGCCCGTGTCGGGTTGTGCGGCGCAAAATTGCCGATGAGCAGCAAGCCGCCCTCAGCCAACCGCTCCCAAAACAAGCGCAGCAGTTTCTGAGCGGCCTCGTCGGGCAAGTAGTCGAACAGACCGGAACAAACAAGCATGTCGGCGCCGTCGAGTAGTGCGGCTGAACGCGGCTTGTCGGCCAGGCGAAAAAGGTTTTCGCGCAGGACATGAATCTGTTGCGGCGCCACGAGCGCCGTCAGGGACTGCCTGGCATGCTCGACGGCCGCCTCGTCGAGATCGAGCAGGGTCAGCCGGAGCTGTGAACGTTGCCTTTCCAGCAGCGATTGCAGGGCGCACCGCACGTCGAGCGCCGGCCCGCAGCCCACACTCACCAGATGAAACTGTCGCTCGGCGGCAACCGTAACGCACCGCTCGGCGATGGCGGCGCCGATCTGTTCGGTGCGACCACGGACCGCTTCCACCGCCGCCTGTCCCTGGAACAAGCGGTCGAAAAGCTTGCCTAACGGATGATCGACGCACTCGCGCCGCCAGAAACGCTCAAACATCTCAAAGTCGCCCGCATAGCCGCGCGGCTTGAACCGCGCACAGTGTTGCAGCCAACTCACGTCGAGCAAATGCCCGGCGACCGTCCATAACTCTCCCGAGGCCAGTTGATTGTCTTTCCCCCAACACCCGGTCGCCGCCAGTCGGGCCAACGCGCGGTCCATCGCACATGACAGCAAGGCATATCCCAGCTCCTCGTCGGCCCAGTTCGACGACAGCGCCTCAGCATGTTGCAAATCGTCCAACAGTCGCTCTCCCGTCTCGCGCGCATAGCCGGCCAGGTCACCGGTACCGGCGGTGCGGCTCTTGCCGCCATCGTAAATCGGTCCATAAACCATATCGCCGTTGTAGTCGGCAGAAAGTCTTGCTGCCAGGAGGGGACGATGCGTCGGGGCTCAGACAAAGGTTAATGCTAAGCGTGTTAGCTCTTCGTCAGCCTGGAAAGGCTGACCTACGGGAGCCTCTTCCCTTGGCGAGATCGGCGCACTGGCGTCTCTCGACCGCGGTCGTAGAATGAAGCGTGAGGTAAATACCATGAAACGAGCAGTGGTCATCGACGGAGTGCGCACGGCAATCGGCCGCGCGCATAAAGAAAAGGGGGTCTTTCGCGACGTCCGCAGCGACGATCTGGCAGTGGCCGTCGTCGAGGGACTTGTCGCACGTACCGGCATCGATCCTGCCGAAATTGAGGACGTGCTGCTCGGCAACACGCAGCAGCAAGGCGAGCAAGGACTCAACGTCGCCCGCAGCGTGGCGCTGATGGCCAAACTCTCACCCGCTGCCGGCGGCACCACCATCAACCGGCTGTGCGGATCGAGCCTGCAGGCCCTGAATCAGGCTGCGCACGCGATCATGGCGGGTTTTGAAGACGTGCAGGTCGTGGGCGGCCTGGAGCACATGCAGCATATCGCCATGGATGCGGGGATCGACCTTAATCCGAAGCTGTTTCATCGCACCTCCAAGGGCGCGCTCAACATGGGCGTGACTGCCGAGTTTCTGGCCCAGACACAAGGTATCTCGCGCGAAGAGCAAGACGCCTTCTCGATGCGCAGCCATCACCGCGCCGCCGCCGCTACGGCCAATGGCGAATTCAATCGCGAGATCATTCCTGTCTGGGGCCGCGACGAGGCGGGCAACCGCATGCTGGTCGAAACCGACCAGTGCATCCGCCCCGATTGCAGCATGGCAGGATTGGCTGCCCTCAAGCCGGCGTTCATGCCGGGCATGGGCACGGTGACGGCCGGCAATAGCTCGCCTCTAAACGACGGCGCCGCCGCCCTGCTGGTCATGTCCGACGACCGGGCCAAGGAGTTAGGCATGAAACCGCTGGTGCGCGTATTGGCTACTGCGGTCGTGGGTGTCGATCCTTGCGTGATGGGCACCGGCCCGGTGCCTGCCACACAAAAGGCGCTCAAGCGGGCCGGGCTGAATCTCGACGACATCGACTTGATCGAGTTGAACGAGGCCTTTGCCGCTCAGTCGCTGGCCTGCGTTCGCATGCTCGGCATGGACGAAGAAAAGGTAAACGTACGCGGCGGCGCCATCGCCATCGGGCATCCTTTGGGCGCGAGCGGCGCGCGCATCGCCACGACGCTCATACATAACATGGTCGACCGCGGCGCCACGCTCGGCCTGGCCACCATGTGCATCGGCGTCGGCCAGGGCATCGCGACGATTTTTGAAAGGGTTTAGATTACGCGCTCAAGCCGGCAAACATGGCCTCGACGAACTCGTCGGGCACGAAGGGGGTGATGTCTTCGGCTTTTTCACCCACGCCCAGGTATTTCACAGGCAAGCCAACTTGCTGGCGAATGGCGACGATCACGCCGCCTTTTGCCGTGCCGTCGATCTTGGCCAACATGATGCCGGTGCATTGAACGGCGTCGGTAAAGTGCTTGGCCTGGCTGATGCCGTTCTGGCCGGTCGTGGCGTCGAGCACCAGAACCACCTCGTGCGGCGCATTGGCAACCTGCTTACCGATGACGCGGTGGATTTTGGTCAATTGTTGCATCAGGTTTTGCTGCGTTTGTAGACGGCCGGCCGTGTCGACGATGCACACGTCGGCCTTCGTCTCGATGGCACGCGCGACCGCGCGATGTGCCACGCTTGCCGGATCGCCGCCCTGCTCGCCTTTGACGATGTCGGCCCCCAAGCGGCCGGCCCAAACCGTAAGCTGCTCGACGGCGGCTGCACGGAACGTGTCGGCGGCGCCCAGCACCACGCGTTTGCCTTGCGAAGTAAAAAGTTGCGTCAGCTTGGCGATCGACGTCGTCTTGCCCGCCCCGTTCACGCCGGCCACCATGATGACGGTCGGCCCTTCCGCCGCCAGGCGAAGGGGCGCCTCGTCCTGGGCCAGCAGGGCCTTTAATTTCTTTTTGACCGCCGCCAGCACTTCGGCAAGGTGTACGACACGGCCGCGAAATTCACTGCGCACCTCGTCAATGATCTGCCGGGCTGACTGCACGCCCATGTCGGTTTTGACGAGGATCACGAGCAGTTCGTCGAGAAAGGCGTCGTCTACCAGCCGGCCTTCGCTCTTGAACAAGTCGCGAACGTCGGTGTTCAGCAACCGGCTAGTTTTTTGCAGGCCGGCTTTGAGTTTATCGAACAGACCCATACTATTGATCGCGCTGCTTTTCCAAAAAGCGGTCGAGAATGCCGTTCACGAACTGCGCCGATTGCGCCGAGCCAAACCGCTTTGCCAGCTCGACCGCTTCGTTAATGGCCACGCGTGCGGGCGTATCGGAATAGAGGATTTCGTAGACGCCCAGCCGCAGCACGTTGCGGTCGGTGGTGGCCATGCGGCTGATGCTCCAATTGTCGGCAGTGCGGTCGAGTAATTGATCGAGCTCGGCTCGATTGCGTCGCACGCCGGCCACCAGCGACTGGGCGAACGCCACCAGCTCCTCGATCTTCAGCCGTGCGCGCAAGAACTGGTCGGCCTGGGCGGGATTGCCGCCCGGGTTGAGGTCGTCTTGGAAGAGGACCTGCAAGACAACTTCTCGTGCTCGGCTGCGTCGGGACAAGGTTCAGTGAAAAGTGGAAAGTGAAAAGTGGAAAGTGAAAAGTAGGAAAGAGGAAGTGGAAAGCGGAAAGCGGAAAGTGGCTACGGTGGCGACCGATCCAAGTTGATGCGGCTGGGGCACCTTTCACTTTTCACTCTTCACTTTTCACCCTCCTCCAAATTCGTCAAAAGGTTGACCATCTCCAAGGCGGCGGCGGCGCATTCGGCTCCTTTATTGCCTACGTTCCCGCCGGCGCGGTGGATCGCTTGTTCGAGGTTATCGCAGGTCAATATTCCAAACAAGACCGGCACCCCGCTGTCGACGCCGATGCGCGCTAATTCCGTGCTGACGGCCCGATTGATGTGCTGGTCGTGCGTGGTCTCGCCGCGAATCACCGCGCCTAAGCAAAGCACCGCCGCGAACCGCCCGCTGGCAGCCTGACGAGCGGCGACGAGCGGAATCTCAAAGGCCCCAGGCACCCAGGCCACCTCGATTGCGTCTTCACTTATGCCGTGCTCGACGAGCACGTCAACCGCTCCCCGCAGCAACCGCGAGGTAATCGTTTCATTATAGCGTGCCACGACAATAGAAAAGCGGCCCGGGCAAGCGGTGGCTCGGCCTTCGAAGATTTTGGGCATCTTGGTTTCCTGTCCGTGGTTGCCGGTCGCGGCCGGTTCTGTTCCATTGTTTGCAATTGTTCGCAAAAATGACAAGGGCGAAGACAGGAACCGGAAGCATGGGCCAACCCGAGATTCTCCTGAAAACACGACGGTTTGACGTCGTGCGGCTTCGCTACCGCGACGACGCCGGTCAAATCCATGAGCGTGAGGTCGCTCGCCATCCAGGCGCCGTCACCATTTTGCCGCTGGTGGATGACGAGCACGTTTGCTTGATCCGCAATTACCGCGTGGCCGTCGATCAGACCTTGATCGAGCTGCCCGCCGGCACTTTGGAGCCTGGCGAGGATCCGGCGGTTACCGCCCTGCGCGAGTTGGAGGAAGAAACGGGTTATCGCGCGCAACAGGTGGAGAAGCTCTGCGAGTTCTTCATGTCGCCGGGCGTATTGAGCGAGCGCATGGTGCTGTTTTTGGCGACCAGCCTCACCGCCGGTCCTTCGCGGTTGGAATCGGGCGAGCAGATTGAGCCGTTTGTCGTCACCTGGCAGGAAGCGCTGGCACTCGCCGAGCGGGGAGAAATCCGCGACTCAAAATCGCTCGTCGGCTTACTTTGGTACGACCGCTTTCGCCGCGGTTGAGAACTAAATTTGCTACCAAGGCATACAATTCGCTAGTTTCTGGGCATGCGATATTTGACGTTGGCCACCGACTACGACGGCACACTCGCTACCGACGGCGCCGTGGGCGACGAAGTGCTTTCTGCGCTGGAGCGGCTGCGGAAATCCGGGCGAAAGCTGATGCTGGTCACGGGTCGGGAGCTGCCGGAGCTCAAGACCGTCTTTCCGCGCTACGAGATATTCGATTGGATCGTGGCTGAGAACGGCGCACTCGTTTACCGTCCGAGCGATCATTGTCAGAAGCTACTGGCCGCGGCGCCGCCGGAAGCGCTCATTGATGCCATTCGCCGCAAAGGCATCGAGCGATTTTCTGTGGGAGCGGCTATTTTAGCCACCTGGCGTCCCCACGAAACGGCGCTCTTAGAGGCCATCCGCGATCAGGGCCTGGAATATCACGTCATCTTTAATAAGGATGCGGTGATGGCGTTGCCCGCCGGCGTGACGAAGGCCAGCGGCCTGAAAGCGGTGCTCAAAGAGACAGGCCTGTCGGCGCACAACGTCGTGGGTGTGGGCGACGCCGAAAACGATCATGCCTTTCTCAATCTGTGCGAGATGAGTGTCGCCGTCGCCAATGCGATCGAGCCGCTCAAACAGCGGGTCGATTGGGTAACGCCGACCGATCACGGCGCCGGCGTGGTGCAGCTCATCGACGTGCTGCTGAAGGACGATCTGGCCGGGTTCGCCGACCGACTGGGCCGGCACCGCGTGCTGCTGGGGACGAGCGACGACGGTTCTGCCGTGAACGTCAAGCCCTACGGCGAGAACCTTCTCATCGCCGGCTCATCGGGCAGCGGTAAATCGACCTTGGCCACCGGCTTCGTCGAACGATTGGTATCGCAAGGTTATCGGGTTTGCGTCATCGATCCCGAGGGCGACTACGGCGCGCTTGCCGAGACAGTGACGATCGGCAGCGCACAGCAGCCTCCGCTGATCGACGAAGCGATCCGGCTCTTCGAACGAGCCGGGCCAGGAGTGGTGCTCAACCTGGTAGGCGTTCACCTTGCCGACCGACCGAGTTTTTTCGTGACACTGCTTTCGCGGCTGCACGAGCTGCGCGCCGCCAACGGGCAGCCGCACTGGATAGTCATTGACGAAGCTCAACACGTCTTGCCGGCGTCCTGGGAGCCGGCCTGGCCGAACCTGCCCGAAAGGCTCGACCGCGTGGCGCTGGTGACGCTCGAGCCTGATTCGATCACCCCTCAGCTTCTTCCCTCTGTCGACACGGTGATTGCCGTAGGCGACAAAGCCGACGCAACGCTGAAACAGTTTGCCGCGTTGCGACGTCTGCCGGTTCCGGCGGCGGTGGATGGTGCGCCGCCGGGTGGCGCAATTCTGTGGCGAGTCTCTACGGGAGAGCCGCCCCGGGTCATCGACATTGCGCCAAGTTCAGCGGCACATCAACGCCACGTGCGCAAGTATGCCGAGGGCGATCTCGGCTCCGACCGCAGCTTTTACTTCCGTGGCCCCCAAGACAAACTGAACCTGCGGGCGCAAAACCTGATGCTGTTCGCGCAGATGGCCGAAGGCGTCGATGACGACACCTGGCTCTATCATCTGCGGCAGCACGATTATTCGAACTGGTTCCGCGAGCAGGTAAAGGATTCCCAACTCGCCGACGAAGCCCGCCAGATCGAAGACGCCCCCCACCCCGACGCACACGAAACGCGCCTCCAACTGCTGGCGTTGATAACCGAGCGCTACACTGCGCCCGCCACCGGCGTGGTGAAGGCTACGAGGTAAAAAAGTCACGCGTCGGTGGTGTCATTAAAGTCCGTTGGTCCGGCAGAAATGGCAATGCCTGTAGGGTGGGATGAGCGAAGCGAGTCCCACCACAGCCTGCCAACAGGTGGGACTCGCTTCGCTCGTCCCACCCTACACATCGCCACCAACTCGCTGTTAAGACACTACCTACACGTCGTTTCGGTAGATGACTGAAATCGGTATCATCTAGAAACAGGTTGCCGCGATTTGCGGCAGGGTCCGTATTACACACACGCGGAACGAGTCGGCCATTGTGAGCTACCTCATCGGAGTCGACGTCGGCGGAACGACAACCACGTTGGCCATCGCGAACGAGCGGGGCGAAGTGCTCTCGATCTCCGGGCAGTTTCCGACCCGCTCGGAGCAGGGCCCGCAGCAAGTGACACGGAGCATCGTCGAACAGGCAGTGGCGGCAGTCCATTTGCTCGGAGGATCGATCGACGACGTCGTAGCCGTCGGACTCGCGACGCCGGGGCCGGCTACCGTCGACGGCGTGCTCTTGAAATCGCCGAACCTCGATCCCACGAAGTGGGACAAGTTTCCCATTCGGGCGGAGTTGGAAAAGGCGTTTCAGAGTTGCCGTCCGGGGCTTGGCGTGCGGTATCTGGGCGATGGGCAAGCGGCGGCCCTGGGAGAATTCGCCATCCGCAGCCGGTCGATGACTTGGAAGCAAGCAGCCGCGAACATCCCGGCTGATCGACCGCTGTCGTCGTTGTTCATGGTAATCGTCGGCACCGGGCTGGGAGGTGGGGCGGTCCAACAAGGGCAGGTCGTGCGAGGCCGTGAAGGTCGGGCGGGGCACGCCGGGCATGTTTCGCTGCCCCCGCACGCCTTCCGCTACGAGCACGACCGCCAACTTTTGGTCGGTAATTCCTATTGCACCGCCGAATCGGCGGTATCGCTCTCGGCCCTGACGCACCAACTTGGCTATCGTCTCTCGCTCGATCGCTGGCGGAATCACCCACTGCAATCGGCAGGCGGCTCGACGCGCGACAAAGCCAAGCTCCTGCGCGGATTGGCCGACTGCGGCGACGAACTGGCCCTCGAGCTATTCGACGATCAAGCGCAGGCCCTGGGCATTACGCTGCTCAACGTCAATTACCTGGGTGACTACGACCTCTTGGTCATCGGCGGCGGAGTTTGCGATCTGTCGCCGGCGATGCGCGAACGATACCGGTGGCGAGTGATCGACTCCTACTGGCGGCACGCCCTGGAAGGTTTTCAGGACGTGGTCGACATCGAATTCTCCGTCTGTGGCGACGACGCGCCCGTCATCGGCGCTATCCGATGGGTAGCATCCGGTCCGGCCAGAAATCACGCGGATGGCTCACCGAAACTCGCAGCCGGTAACGGCTGGTCGCCGTAAACCTACGCCTCGACTAATAGCGTCGTGGCCGGTCAGCCGGTACAATCTCTGCTAGAACCTATCCGAGATCCGGCATTGTGGCGTAGGCGTCCCGCCTGCTCGCCAGTTGTTGGATAGGCTCTTAACAACCGGACGGCGGCTGGTCGGCATGCGTATGCCCTCTGGCGGCCTGCCACGTAGTCCTCCGAGAAGTTTTCAAATGGCCGAAGGCACAATCAAGAAGTTGACTGACAAGGGGTTTGGTTTCATCAGCACCGGCGGTCCCAAAGACCTTTTTTTCCATTCCAAGTCGCTGCAAGGCGTCAGCTATGACGAACTGCGTGAAGGCCAGAAGGTATCCTTCACGGCGGGTCAGGGGCCGAAGGGTCCATGTGCCGAGAACGTCAAGCTCGTGTAGTTTCAGCCTCGTCGTGGCGGGATAGCCGAAATTATTGAGCAACCCATTCAGTTCCACCTGCACGGCATCGGGGGCACCGTCGAGAACGAGCGCTATGGCGTGGCCCAGGTCCAATGCCGGTCGCTCGTCTGGCGGACGTGGACCGGATCGTGCCCGAGCTGATGCACGATCTCCCGTATTTCGTCCAAACGCAGCGCGGCGCGTAACGAGGCTGCGAACAATTGTCGCTGATGGTCGTTCCCGCCCGCCGCGTACGCCTCGACCAGTTGCGCGACCGTTGCGTCGTTGTCCGGTCGCAACAAGTCGCGCACGAAAAGTATCCCGTCTGGGTCGAGCACACGGGAAGCCTCGCTCAATACTTCCCGAGGGTCGGGGATGTGGTGAACGATGCTGTTTGAAATTACAGCCGCGAAGGTCGCGGACACGTACGGCAAATGCTTGGCGTCCACTTTTTCCAAGCGGATCCCGTCGCAGAAACCCGCGGCCGAGACGTTCTGCCGGCCTAAGCCGAGCATGCTCTCAGCGAGGTCGATGCCGACGACGCGAAAGCGGCTATCTCGCCTAAGAAGCTCGATGGGTATCTGTGCGGTGCCGGTGCCGAGATCGAGGATTTCGGCATCGCCCGCGGCCCTGCCGTGCGATTGCCAAACAGCCAGAAAGTCGTCGACGAAGAGGCGATTGACCGTGGAATGATCCATCGCGTCGTAATCGACCGCCTCTTGAGGCGAATCCATTACTTCCGGTTCGAGCACGCGGGCCAGGGGCATCGCCGCACTTTCATCCCGCCAAAAGACTACGCGGCGTGCGCCGGCAGCAGCAAACTCTGACCGGCCAAACGGTCGCGGTAACCATTATGGGCCTGCTCGGCAAAGCGAGATAGCCCTTCACGCAACAGCGGCAGCGGCGTCTCCAGCTCCCGGCGGGCACGATAAGTGTTGAGCGAAGTTTCGTCGACGTTCGGACGCCGTGGCGCAACGTCTCGTGCCACACGCACGAGCCGTCCGGCAAAACCGCATGCCAAGGCCAGTTCGGCAGCGAAGCGGAAGGGGCTGGTACGCTCGGCCCCGCTGATGTGCATCAGGCCGGTAAGCTTCTTCTGCAATGCCCGTTGGATGAGCCCGGCAAGATCGCTGGCCAGAATCGGCGTGGCGTGCCGTTCAGGATCGGCCTGGCAGACTTCGTCTTGCGAGAGCAATTGCCACATGCGCTGAGCATAGTTCGGCGAGGCGCCGGCCGGACTCCAGCCATAGGTGTGTGTGCGAACCAAGAGCGTGTTGCACTCGATCAGGGCGTGTTCGACGGCGATCGCCGCCTCGGCCAAGATGCTGTGGCCATGAGGGGCCGAAGCTTCGGTATGAAACAGCCTGGGTCCGGCAAAGACCGCGTCGGTAAGCACCACCGCGGAGCGGGCGCCCACACGCTGTGCCGCTTCGATCATGCTAACGGCAAGGCCGGCCTCGCGCTCGGCGTCGGGCGGTGCCATGTCGGCTGCATCCCACTGAGGACGCGAGAGCGGCCCGCAATGAATGACGTATTTCGGCGTTTCGGCGGCAATGGCCGAGGCGACCTCGGCAGGTTGATACGGATCGCAATCGAGCATGCGACAGCCTTCGGGGCCGACTGCTTGCCCTGCCACCCCGACCACCTGGCAGCGGTCAGCCAACACCGCGGCGACGTTCGCCCCAACTAATCCGTCTACGCCCGTAACCAGCACTTTATCCACGTTCGGCCTCCATGCCTTGTCGCTCGGTCCCGGATACGCGGTCTGGCATTCCGCCCGGCCGCGATCGTTAAAATGCCGCCGCCCGGCGGAATTGGCGTTCGCCCAACCCCGCCGGCCGACAAGCGAGGGCGGGATTCTAGCGAGAGCTTGCCGGCGTTCCAAGGCGAGTATGCGGTTTTAGCCAGCACGCCGAGAATAACCTGCTAAGGCCTAGTCTTGACCCTCTTGCAAAGCGGGTGTTAGACTCACCGCTCGCCCAGGATGGGAATTGCGTGACCGAAGGAGCGACTACGACCGTGACCGAGACCATTGGCGTTGTTTGCCTCGCCCCCGCCAACGACGCTTCCGGCAACAAGCATTGTTGGAAGTTCGGCAGCCGGCCTCTCTTGGAGTTTCTGGTCCGACGGCTGACGGACTGTCAGCAACTCGACCAGGTGCTCGTTGTCGCAGGACCGGAATTCGAGGACGGCCGCCTGGCCGACGTTGTGCCGCCTGACGTTTCGGTACACTTTACAGACCAGCCCGATCTGCTCGGCAGGCTCCTCTCGGTGGCCGAGGCCAGCGGCGCGTCGGGCCTGGTGACGATCGATGCCGAGCACCCCTTCATCGACCCGATTCTGGTCGACCGCCTGGTGACCACTTCCCAGGCGCATCCTGAGTGTGATTATCTAGGCTTCTGTTTTCGCGATGGTCGCCCGGTGGTCCGGTCGCCCTTGGGAGCCTTTGCCGATTGGTATCGCGTCGGCGCGTTACGGCAGGCCAACCGCCTGGCCTTGAAGCCCGAGGAGCGGAACGACGTTTCGCGCCTCGTGCGATCGCGCCCCGAACGGTTCACGTTACGCTTTCTGCCGGTGCCGCCTCCGTTGGAGTCTGACAAGTTAAAGCTTTCCGTAGGCGACCACGAGGCCTGGGAATATGCCCAGACCATCTACGATTGTTTGGGGCCTGAGGGATTGAACTGGCGCACGATCGCCGACGTGTTAAGCGGTTAAGCTCACTGTGCGGGCGGAAGGTGAAATTCTCCTTGGCGATGCAGGCACCCATTTCGATCGGCGGACGACTCGTGGCTGGTGGTCGCCCCGCGCTCGTCGTGGCCGAGCTCGGGCAAAACCATAATGGCGACGCCGCTCTGGCCGAGCAGCTCGTCGATGCTGCCGCCTGGGCCGGCGCCGACGCCGTGAAGGTCGTGAAGCGCGATCTCGACAGCGAGCTTTCGCGTGCAGCGAGCGTACGCCGATATGACAGCCGCCACGCTTTCGGCACGACCTACGGCGAACATCGCCGAGCGCTGGAACTCTCCGCCGAGTTGCATGCCAGCCTGGCCGCTCGCGTCCGACAGCACGGCCTGAAATACATTGGCACCGCGTGCGACGTGCCCAGCGCCGTCCTCCTTGAAAACTTGAACGTCGACGCCTTCAAGATCGCCTCCCGCGACCTCAATAATCTTCCGCTCCTTTGCGACCTGGCCGCCAGACGAAAGCCGCTCATTCTTTCCACTGGCATGGCCGACGTTGCTGAAATCGACGTCGCCGTAAGCGCGCTGCGCCGCGCCGCCTGTCCCTTCGCGCTCTTGCAATGTACTTCGCTTTATCCAACACCGGTCGATGAAGTGCACCTGCGCAGCATCGGCACGTTGGCGGAGCGGTACGGAGTCGCAATCGGCTTTTCCGACCATACGACGGGCATCTTGTTGCCACCGGTGGCGGTGGCGATGGGCGCTTCGATCGTCGAAAAACATTTAACTCTCGATCGCAATCTCAAAGGCACCGATCACGCATGCTCGCTCGAGCCCGATGAATTCCGGCACCTCGTAATGAACATCCGGCAGGTGGAGGCAGCCTTGGGCCGCGCAGACAAACCGGTCGCACAGGGGGTGGCGAGCGTGCGTGCGAGGCTCGGTCGCAGCCTGGTGGCTCGTCGGCCGCTGCCGGCGGGTACGCAAATCGAAGAGCCGATGCTGGCGTTGAAATGTCCGGGCGACGGCCTATCCTGGCTCGATCGCCAACGTGTGCTGGGGCGTTGTCTGAAACGAGACCTGGAGGCGGATGAAATGCTCACCGCCGACGACGTGCTCTAACTTCGCGGCCAAGGAGGGCCCAATCATGTACGACCTGACGGCAACCCGGCGGATGTTTTGCCTACGGCACCAAGGAGGGCCACCGTCCGATGCGGTCGCAGGCGGCAAGTTGGGCCGCATTCGGCGGCAGCCCACGGCTTCCGACGGGCAAACGATGCCCAGTCCGGCGGCAAAGCGACCTCTCGCCGATGCTGAAACGAACGCTACCCGAAACCGAATCAGCAATGCCGCGGTGCGGCCGCAATTGCGCGGCTTCGTGTTCGACATGGGCGATGTGCTTTACGACGCCACGCTTTGGCGTCGCTGGCTGTTTCAACTGCTTGGCCGCATGGGCCTGCACGCTCATTACCGCACGATGTTCCGCGTTTGGGACAAGGACTTCCTGGACGACGTGCATCGCGGCCGGCGCGAGTTTGCCGAAGCGTTCCACGCCTTTTTGCTATCGCTCGGATTAACACGCGGACAGATCGATGAGGTGCAGGCGGCCAGTCAATCCCGCAAACGCGAACTGGAACTGGGTGCCCGGCCATTGCCTGGCGTGCGCGACACCATCGAGCGGTTGGCCGAGCGCGGCGTTAAGCTGGCTGTGCTCAGCGATTCGGAACAAAGCGGCGGCGAGTTGCAAACGCATCTCGGCCGACTCGGTCTGGGAGGGCGCTTCTCGCCTGTCATTTCTTCCTTCGATCTGGAGTACACCAAGCCCAGCCCGGTCTGCTATCGGGCGGCCCTCTCGGAGATGCGATTGCCTATCGATGCCGTTGCGTTCGTGGGGCATGACGGCGCGGAATTGACTGGCGCCCGGGCCGTCGGCTTACGCACGGTTGCCTTCAATTACGACGCCGGCGCCACCGCCGACCATTACCTCACTCGCTTCGAGGAGCTGCTGCCCTTAGTCGATTTAGCTACCAACACCGGCGATACCGTAGTGAGTGCAGCATAGAGGGTTCAGGGTTCGGGGTTCAGCGACGCGCAAGCGGAACTGTCGTTTAACCGCAGGCGGGTAGCCTCTGGGTGCGGCCCGCTAGAGGTATCGCCCCGCGCGGGCCGCTGGCCCTGCGGTTAAACGTAGGTAATCCCTAACCTCCAATCCCTAACCCTAACCCCCAACCCCTCTGACATGATCAAGATTCTCGCCCGCCACGCCCTAACGGACGACTGCGTCGAGTCGTCGGAAGAGGAGCTGTTGCTCGAGGGCAATTGGCCGGCGATGCAACGGCGAACGGGGAGGCAGTCGTTCGATGACGCTATCGACTCGCAATATGGCTGGATCGATCGGCTGGCAATGGAATTTGCCCAGCAAGCCGGCGAGCGCGACTCGCGATCGACGCGGGCCGTCACCTTTCCGTACATCAACGCCTTGGCCTTGCGGTATTACCTGGTCAAGCTGCTGCGGGTAGTGGCCTATTTTCGCCAGGTACGGCCGCTCAATGCGGGCGACTTCGTTGCCTTGCACTTGACGCCCGGCGATGCTCATTACGCCGATCTCATCGAGCAGCTAGCCTCCGCCAGCGGCTGCCGGTTCAGATTGCACTGGCACGACGCGCCGGTGGAGCAAAACCAACCGCCTCTCCGCGCCGCCGCCTGGCGACGGTGGGCAGGCTGCGCCGTAGGGTGGGGCAAGCGAGCTTGCGAGCGCCGGCCCCCCACCGGCCGAGAGTGGGAGCCTGAGGCGCCTGACTGGCACCATGACGACACACCGCGCGTCGTAGTGTGCGGCAATCCCAGCATACTCAACCCCGTGTGCGCCGAACTGGTCGCGCGCGGTGCGCGGGTCTGGTGGCTTCATGAGCGATTTGCCGCGCGCTGCTGGTGGCGCTGGCGCGCCGCCGGCGTGCAACAGTTGACGTGCGACGCACCGGGCTCTCTGGCTTCGTCGTTCCATGACGCTGGACCGCTTTCCCAGTTGGACGTCGATGGCATCCATCTCACCCGAGCGGTCGAGCGATGGCTTGTCGAACGTGCGGCGGAAGTGGGCCAGATCCAGTCACTGTGGCTCGATCGCGTGGATAATCATTTTCACAAAGTCCGGCCGACCGCGCTCATCGTTGATGAAGACGCAACACCGTTCAAACGGCTCGCCGTGGCGTTGGCCAGACGATATGGAGCCCGGTCGGCCGTCGTTCAGCACGGCGCTCCCTGCGGCCCCTTTGGCTTCGCGCCTTTGGCCGCCGACGAAATTGCCGTATGGGGCGACTCTGCGCGGCGGCAACTCGAAGCTTGGAGCGTTCCGGCAGAACGAATCCGCCTGGTGGGCTGGCCCAAACTGAGGCGCGAATTTCTCGAGATCGTGCCCTCGCCTCGGCCGCCCAGGGCCCGCGACAAGCGCTTTTTGCTGCTGGCCACGCTGCCGCCGCGCGACGAGCGGCCCGACAACGTCGAATTTCACCTGACGAGTGACAGTGCTGCGGCGATGTTTGAGATGGTGTGTCACGTTCTCAGCCAAATCGAATCCGCCACGCTCACGGTTAAGCTACACCCGCGCGATTCGCGCAGCTCCTTGTCTCCTTGTCCCCTTGTCTCCTTGTCGTCAACGAGTACCTGGGCCAACCGTAGCGTCCGTGTCGTGCAGTCGCATGATCTCGCGTCGCTCGTCGCGGCCAGCGATTGCGTATTGAGTTGTGCCTCGACGGCAGGGACCGAAGCAGCGCTCGCGGGCGCACCGGTGGTTCAACTTTTGCCGATCGGCTCGGGAAACATTTTGCCCGCCGACGATTGGGGATTCATCGGATCGGCACGAACGGCTGAGGAACTTGGGCCTCTCATTGAGCAGGCCCTCGCACGAGGGTGGCGCAAGGATCCGGTGGCGCACGAGCGGATTCTGGCATCTTACGGTCCCGACGCCGCGGCGCGCATCGTGGACGGCGTGCTCAACACGCGCATGCTTTCCAACCACTTTGGTGTCGCCGCCTGAGGTCCAACGGATGATCGCTGAGCAACGAGTGATTGGCGGTTCCATTGGCACCACCGACAATCCAAAATCTAAAATCCAAAATCCAAAATCGCCCGCTCCTCTCACCGGGTGGCGGCGATTGGCTGCCGACATGGCCGCGGTGGGCGGCTCGACGATCGTTTGCCAGGCACTCGGCGTCGTCACGAGTCTCGTCTTGCGCGCGGCGCTCAGTCCCGTGCAAATGGGCGTTTGGCAAGGACTCAAGGTCGCGCTGAGCTACGCCAACTACGCCAATCTGGGTGTGAGCAAAGGCGCCGCACGCGAGCTCGCCATCGCGACGGGCACGGGCCAACTCGATCGCGCCCGGCGCGGGCTGAACCTCGCCTTTACTGTGAATACGCTGACGAGCCTCGCCTACGGTGCTGCTCTGATTGGCGCCGCTTTGTGGTTGGGCGGCGAGAGCGGTGTGCTCGAAAACGCCTGGTCGCTTGGGCTGGTGGCGATGGCCGTGCTGGTCGTGTTGCAGCGGCACCTGACGTTCCACGTTACGATCTTGCGTTGCCGCCAGGCGTTTGGCCTGACCTCGTGGGTCTCGATCAGCGAAGGTGTGCTGACCCTGCTGCTAGCCGGAATCGGTGCATGGCGATGGGGGCTGCCCGGCCTCTACGGCGGTACGCTGCTGACGATGGCCGGCACGCTGACGTTCTTGCGCTGGCACGGCGTGCGGCCCTTCCGACTGGATTGGCAATGGGTTGAAATCAAACGGCTCGTATCGATCGGCGGGCCGATCTTGCTGGGCGGCGTCGCGCTCGGGGTCTTCCAGTCGCTCGACAAACTGATGCTTCTCAGCTTTTCCCGCGAGCGCGCCTTTGAGCTCGGCTGTTATTCGACAAGCCTGTTGATCACCGCACAGATTTACGGATTGGCCAACATGTTTGCTATGGTCGTTTCGCCGCGCTACGCCGAGCTGTTCGGCCGTACGGGCTCGCCAGGCGACGTGGCCAGGCTCGCGGCACGCGCCAGCGAGCTGCTCGGTGCCGCAACGTCGCTGGCGGCCGTCGTCGGCCTCGTCGTGGCCGTGCCGGCTTTGGCCGCGCTGCTGCCCGACTACCGGCCGGGATTGCCGCCGGCGGTGTGGCTGGTGCCGGGCATCGTCATGCTGGCCCTCAGCTTGCCGCTCAGCCAATTCCTTGTGGCCGTCTGCCGTGAGCGCGTCGCGCTGGCGGTATCAGTCCTGGCGTTGGTCGGCGCGGCGGCAGGGGACTATGCTGCCTTGGCTCTTGGCTTTGGAATGCTGGGCGTCGCCGCGTCCACGGCCATCGCTTACGCCGTCTACTTCATCTTGATGCTCTCCTTTTCGATCTGGCCGCGCCTGGATGGCACCACGCGCCGGCGGTACGTTTGGACTCACGCGGTCTTGCTCGCGCCGGTCGGCTTAGCCGTGTGCCTCGGCGACGTCCATACTCAGCGGCTGGAGTTGGGCAGCGTCGCCGTGCTGGGGCTGTTAGCGCTTTCCGCGTGGTCGGTTGCCGCTCTTCTCGTCTGGCGCCGAGGGGGGTGGAGTGCGGAGCTAGGATTGGCATCGATTCTAAAGCGAGACAAGGGGACAAGGAGACAAGGAGACAAGGAGAATGCAGAACCTGCAATCATCCAACGCGGTTGGCTGCCGACGCTGGCCGAACTCGAAGCTCGCTGCCAGAAGCCCAACCATCGCCGCACAGGCAACTGGATGGCCCGCCGCATCAGCCGCCCGCTGGCGCTGCGCGTGACCTGGCTCATCGCCCCTACGGGCGTTTCTGCCCACGCCGTTACCTGCATAGCCTTGGCCGTTGCTTTGGCGTCGGGTGCCTGCTTTGCGACGGGCGGCGTCGGGGCATGCCTTTTGGGAACATTCTTGTTCCAGCTATGGTACTTGCTCGACCATGTCGACGGCCAGATCGCTCGCTGGCGCGGCAGCGCGTCGCTCGACGGCATCCAGCTCGATTACCT